>NZ_JAXION010000040.1:0-34773 GCF_049311045.1 Rhodococcus sp. 7Tela_A2
GGGGGGGGGGGCGCCGCCCCCCCCCCGGGGGCGGCGGGGGCGCCGGGGCGGCGGCGGCACTCACGGCGGCGCAGCCCGCCGACGACACCGTCGCGCGCCTGCGCCAGCACCTCGCCGACGATCTCGACACCCCGAAGGCTCTTGCGGCCCTTGATGGTTGGGCCCGGTTCGCGGTCGAGCAGGGTGGTGACGATGCGTCGGCGCCCGGCCTGTTCGCGGACGCGGTCGATGCGCTGCTGGGTGTTCCTCTGCGGTAGTACCGGCACGCCCGAGCAGGGCGCGGCACACTGGGCCGATGAGGTTGCTGCTGCTGGCCGACACCCACGTCCCCGCGCGGGCACGTGGGCTCCCCGCGGTCGTGTGGGACGAGGTGGACCGCGCCGACATCGTCGTCCACGCGGGTGACTGGATCGGCGTCGGACTGCTGGACGCCCTCGAAGAACGTGCACGGCGCCTGATCGCATGCTGGGGGAACAACGATGGACCCGCCCTGCGGGAGCGGCTTCCGGAGGTCGCGCGGGTGACGCTCGACGGGCTTCGTCTCGCGGTGGTGCACGAGACCGGCGCCTCGGCGGGCCGGGACAAGCGCATGGAGGCGGCGTATCCCGACACGGATGTGCTGGTATTCGGTCACTCCCACATCCCGTGGGACACCACAGCTCCCGGCGGTCTGCGCCTGCTCAATCCGGGCTCGCCCACGGATCGGCGCAGACAGCCGCACTGTACGTACATGACCGCGACGGTCGACGGCGGTGCGCTGGGCGACGTCGAGTTGCACCGTCTCCCGGCGAAATCGAGCGGACCGGCGGGTCGCTGATCAGTCGCGTCCGTCGGTCATGCGTCGCACGACTTCGAGGAGTTCGTCCACGTCCTCGGGCGGTGTCTCGCTCGTTTCTCCCGACATCGCGGCGTTGTAGTACAGGCCGTCGCCGATCAGCATCACCGCTCGGGCGACGGCGGGGTCCTCGAGCGCGTCGGTGAGAACGTCCAGCCAGCCCTGCCGGATGCGGTGCAGCGCCTGCCGGGCGCGTTCGTTCGCGCCCTGGCTCAGGCGGGTGGTCGCGATGATGGCTCGGTCGATGGGGGTGTCGGCGTACACCGAAGTGTGAATGTAGTACGCGGCAGGACCTTCCGGGGCTGTGCGCATGAGTTCGGCGTCGTCGGCGGCGAGCTGTTCGACATGTTCGGCAAGACCCTCGATCAGGGCCGCTTTCGACGGGAAGTGATAGAGGAGCCCGCCTTTGGAGACGCCGGCGGCGGCCGCCACCGCGTCGAGGGTGGCGGCGCGCTCACCGTGTTCGAGGAGGACCGACACGAATGCGTCCACAAGTTTGGTGCGGGCGGCAGGTGGGGGTGGCACCAGGCGATCCTACGACCTTCGTTACTATACCGTCCAGCTGGTACAGTAACGAACGTTCCGGCCTTGACTTCGAAAGCACGAGATCCATGTCCACCACCCCTGTTTCCCCGCCCGACCTCTCACCGAGCGCCAAGGCAGGTCCTCGTGAATGGGCCGCGCTCGCGGTGCTCATGCTTCCGGTGCTGCTCGTCTCTGTGGACAACACCGTCCTCGCCTTCGCGTTGCCCGAAATCTCGTCGGCACTGCAGCCCACCGGAGCGCAGCAGTTGTGGATCATCGATATCTACCCGCTGGTGCTTGCCGGTCTGCTCGTCGCGATGGGCAGCCTCGGTGACCGGATCGGGCGCCGACGCCTGTTGCTCATCGGCTCGACGGGATTCGCCGCCGTCTCCGTTGCGGCCGCCTATGCACCGTCCGCCGAACTGCTGATCGTCGCCCGCGGTGCGCTCGGTTTCTTCGGCGCGATGCTCATGCCGTCCACGCTGTCGTTGTTGCGCAACATCTTCCTCGACGGCGACCAGCGACGTTTCGCCATCGCGATCTGGGCGTCGTGCTTCGCAACCGGCGCCGCACTGGGCCCGATCGTGGGCGGATTCCTGCTCGAGCACGCGTGGTGGGGCTCGGTGTTCCTGCTCGCCGTGCCCGTCTTGATCCCGCTGCTCGTGCTCGCACCGATGTTCGTTCCCGAGTCGAAGGACCCGAATCCCGGCCGGGTCGACGTGGTGAGCATCGGACTGTCCATGCTCGCGCTGGCACCGCTGGTCTATGCGATCAAGCGCCTCGCCGGCGACGGGATGGGTCTCGCCGCGCTCGTTCCCGCAGCAGTGGGGGTGCTCGCGCTGGTGCTCTTCGTTCGGCGGCAACTGCACCGGAGCGACCCGATGCTCGACGTCCGGCTGTTTCGGGTACCGGCCTTCTCGGGCGCCGTCATCGTCAACCTGCTGTCGGTGTTCTCGCTGGTGGGTTTCCTGTTCTTCGTCTCGCAGCACCTGCAGCTCGTCATCGGGCACAGCCCGATGCAAGCCGGGATCGCTCTCGTTCCGGGACTGGCCGTCATGGTCGTCGCCGGGATGTCGGTGGTGCTGCTGGTGCGGTGGATCCGGCCGTCGACGATCATCGTTGCGGCCCTTCTGCTGTCCGCAGTCGGTTACGGGCTCGTGTTCCTGACGGCCTCGCCGTCTGCCGTCACACCGATCATCGTCGCGTTCGCCGTGCTCGGTGCGGGCATCGGTGCGGCGGAGACGCTTTCGAACGACCTGATCGTCTCGAGCGTGCCTCCGACGAAGGCCGGCGCGGCCTCGGCGGTGTCGGAAACCGCGTACGAGATGGGTGCCGTGCTCGGAACCGCCGTACTCGGCTCGATTCTCACGGCGTCGTACACGTCCCACTTCACCGTCCCGGCCGGGATCGATGTGGCGCAGGCGGCGGCCGCGCAACAGACGCTCGGCGGCGCGCACGCAGTGGCCGAGACACTGCCCGCGGTGCAGGCCGACGCCCTCCTGGCCGCCGCCGGATCCGCGTTCGACAGTGGGGTGACGATTACGTCGGCGATCGGAGCCGCGCTGATGGTCGTGTCCGCGCTCGTCGCCTGGCGCATGCTGCGTCCGCGGCAGGACGGGCACGTCCCGGGACCGGCTTCCCACGTATGAACCCGTAGGTGCCGAACGCTTGCGGTTACTTATTACTCCGCGTCACGTTAATCTGGGCGCCATGCGTACTTCCAGTGCTGCGCGACATCGGGGGAGAACATGAACAGTCGTGTCGTCACCAACGGACCGACCCGGCTCCACGTCGTGGAGGAAGGCAACCCGGACGGGCCGACTCTCGTCCTCGTCCACGGCTGGCCCGATACGCACGCTCTATGGGATCGGGTGACGCCGCTGCTCGCCGACACCTTCCGGATCGTGCGCTTCGACAATCGCGGCGCCGGGAAGTCCACCGTCCCCGATGCGGTGGAGGACTACCGGCTCGAGCACCTCGCCGCCGACCTGTTCGCGGTGATCGACGCGGTCAGCCCGGACGAACCGGTCCACCTGCTCGGTCACGACTGGGGTGCGGTCCTGTGCTGGGAAGCCGTGTGCGAGCCGATCGCCACCGGACGGATCGCGTCGTACACCTCGGTATCGGGGCCGAACCTGGATCATCTGGGCCTGTGGATGCGCCGGCGGGCAGGGGAGTTGCGGCTCCTCGGACCCGGCGAGCAGGCGCTGGCCTCGTCCTACACCCTGTTGTTCCAGATCCCCGGAGTGCCGGCGCTCGTGCTGCGGGCAGGGTTCGCCCGGCGCTGGCCTGCCTTCGTCGGATTCTTCGACCGGACGGACCCGGCGGCGATCGGGCCGGTCGCGCCGACCCTGCCCGACGACATGGCGCACGGACTGAAGTTGTATCGCGCCAATCTGCGCCGGCGGCTCGCCGGTCCGCGTGAGCGACGGACCGAGGTTCCCGTCCAGCTGGTCCTGAATCTGCGGGACCGGGCGGTGCGGCCGGTCGGGTACGAAGACACCGACAGATGGGTGACCGATCTGCGCGTGCACCCGCTGGATGCGGGCCACTGGTCACCTCGTTCGCATCCCGCGGAACTCGCCGACGCGACCGCCCGGTTCGTCCGGGACGTCGAGGCCGCTGTCCGTCCGTAGCGGCCAGGACCCGGACGCTCAGGGGCCGACCGGATAACCGCTGGTGATCGCCACCCGGTTCCACGCGTTCATCACGACCGCGAGCCAGCCGACTGCGGACGCCTGCGCGGGCGTGAGCGACCCGTCGTCCCAGGTGTGTGCGTCCGGCACCGGCAACCGCGTGACCTGCTCGGCCAGCGCGAGGGCCGCGCGCTCCTGGGATGTGAAGTACTGCGACTCCCACCACGCGGCCACCACCGCCAGCCGGTCGCCGGTCTCGCCCTTCTCGACGGCGTCACGGGTGTGCATGCGCAGACAGAACGCGCACCCGTTGATCTGTGAGATCCGGATCTTGACCAGTTCTGCGAGCAACGGGTCCAGCTCCGCCTGCCGGACTGCTTCTTCGGCCTGCTCGTTGAGACTCACCAGTTGCTTGTATGCGGCGGGGTGTTGCTTCCCGAGGTTGACGACGCTCATCCGGCTTCCCTTCGAAGGTTGGAGGCAGAACAAGTCTGTCAACGACGGTCGCGTTCCATCAGGGATCGGCGCGTTCCGGTGCTCGTCGTTTTCGCGCCGGTCCGAGCGCAGTGTCGGGGTCTCACCCAGTGTCGGGGTAGGTCACGACACCGTCGGCACCGACCTTCGGTACAGCCCCCCACCCGCCGAGGACGTGTTGCCTCGGTGCCGCGCCGGTCATCAGGTGCACCACCGTCCATCCCCGCGCGGTCAACGTGTTGGCGATCAGAAGGCGGTGGCAACGCCACGGCATGGGCTCGGCGCACATGATCGCGACGCGGTGGTCGTGGGCGAGGTCGCTCAGATGCGCCAGCCCCGTCT
This sequence comes from Rhodococcus sp. 7Tela_A2, assembly GCF_049311045.1. Classification (NCBI taxonomy): domain Bacteria; kingdom Bacillati; phylum Actinomycetota; class Actinomycetes; order Mycobacteriales; family Nocardiaceae; genus Rhodococcus; species Rhodococcus sp. 7Tela_A2. The sequence goes on from NZ_JAXION010000040.1 coordinate 4,813, forward strand.
CGAACGCGGGGGTGAGCGTGTAGTCGGCGTAGTTCTTGAAACTCGTGTTTCTCCACCCGGCGTTGATCTGCGGGTCGATGTCCTTCTGCTTCGGTCGCCGGCCACCGAGTTCGGTCAGGTGCAGGTATCCGATCTCGGCTTCGCCGAGCCATGACGTCATCGCGTCGGCGTCGACGTGCGGACTGCGGCGCGAACCGGGCATCTTGCGTACGTCGGCTACCAGGTCGATGTCCGCGGTCGCAAGCGTGTCGAGCAGGACGGCGGGTGGGCATGTCCAGTGCCCGATCGTCCACAGGGTGCCGGGTTCGCCGCTCATGGCCGGTTCCCTAGGCCTGGTGTGAACCCGGGGCCAGGAGTTCGGCGAGACTCAGCGGCGCAGCGCCGGTCAGTTGCTGGACCGCGTCGGTCACCGCGGCGAGCTCACCGGCGGCGATCGCCGTGTACGTCGAGACCCACGCGTCGAGTTGCCACGCGGGGGCCTCGTACTTCCGACGGGAGGCGTACGCCTGCTCGACCGTTTCCTCCTCGTACGTGGTCGCCCGCCCCGTCACGTCGGTGATCGTGCGCGCGACCTCGCTCAGCGTCATCGCTTCCGGACCGGTCAGGTCATAGGTCCGGCCGGCATGAGCATCGACCCCCGCGAGCACGGCGGCGGCGCTGCGCGCGATGTCCGCTCGTGCCACAGCGCCCACCCGCCCGTCCCCGGCCGGGCCGCGAATCACCCCGTCCTCGTCCGCGAGCGTGGGCAGGAAGTCGAGGTAGAGAGAGTCCCGCAGAAATGTCCATGCCATCCCGGACTCGCGCAGGTACTGCTCGGTGGCCCAATGGTCGCGGGCGAGCGTGAAGGTGGCGTTCGGGGCGGCTCCGAGATACGACGTGTAGACCACGTGCCGCACTCCGGCGGCGACCGCGGCGTCGACGAAGGTGCGGTGCTGTGTGAGACGGTCCGCGCTCTCGGATGCCGAGACCATGAACAGCACGTCCGCCCCGCGTAACGCGGCGGTCGCGGCCTCGAGGTCGCCGTAGGACGCCTGCACGACGTCGCGGGCTCCGGTCGGCGCGCGCGCAGGATCGCGTACCACCAGACGCATGCGGGTCCCGGTCTCGTCGAGGTGGGCGGCGACAGCGCGGCCGATGTTGCCGGTGGATCCGGTAACCGCGATACGGGTGCTGGCCATGGCAGTGTCCTCTCGCGCCGCAGTCCTCTCGCGCCGCATTGTCCAGACAGCGGCCGGGGCGTGGCCTTCGGCGGGTGAGCCGGCGATCTCTCCCGCAACCGTCACACACTACGAGCCGGCAGGAGGTGCTTACGGAGAGCGAATGCTCATCCTTCGGCCCGGGACGGTGTTAGCTTGACGGCATGTCGTTGCCCGAACCACGGTCGCAGGGGGGCGAGCCGGGAGGCCACAAGGGCGCAGAACCCCACGGCGGCTCCTTGGCGGGCAAACTCAACTGGCTGCGCGCAGGTGTACTGGGCGCGAACGACGGCATCGTCTCGACCGCAGGACTGGTCGTCGGCGTCGCGGCAGCTACGACGACGGAACAGACCATTCTGACCGCCGGTGTCGCCGGTCTCGCGGCGGGAGCCGTGTCGATGGCACTCGGTGAATACGTCTCGGTGAGCACTCAGCGCGACACCGAACAGGCCGCATTGGTCGCGGAACGGCGCGAGCTCGAGGTGATGCCGGAAGCCGAACTGGCCGAGCTGGAGGATCTGCTCGAGAGTTGGGGGCTCTCGGAGAGCACGGCCCGGACCGCGGCCGAGGAGATGACCGCCCGGGATCCGCTCGCTGCGCACGCGCAGGTGGAACTGAGGATCGACCCGACCGAGCTGGCCAATCCGTGGCTCGCCGCGCTGTCGTCGGCGGTGTCGTTCACGCTCGGGGCGCTCGTGCCGCTGCTGGTCATCGTGTTCGCGCCGGACGGGGTGCGGATTCCGGTGACGTTCGCGTCCGTGCTCGTCGCGCTGGCGATCACCGGGACGACGAGTGCGTGGCTCGGGGGAGCCCGGCGCGGACGAGCCGTGGTGCGCGTCGTGCTCGGGGGCGCACTGGCAATGGTGGTGACGTACGCAATCGGGCAGATCTTCGACGTAGCGGTCTAGGCCCGACGAAGACGATCCGGCCCGCCCTGCAAAAGGGCGGGCCGGATCGGCCGGGTGGTCCAGGACCGGGAGTCCTGTGAGGTTACGGCTGCAGCAGCACGTTCAGGCCGCGCTCGAAGTCGGCGATCCGCCGCTGCAGGGCGTGGTGCCCGCCGTTGACGAGTTCGGAGACCCGAACGATTCCGGCCGTGTCCGCGACCTCGTTGAGGTTGCGCGAGGTCCAGTACCAGGCAGCGGTGGTGAAAGCGTTTTCCCCGGTGGCCAGCAGTTCGGGGTGCGAAACGAAGTCCACCCCGGTGTGCTCACTCAGCTTCTGGTAGTTGTGGCGACCCGTGACCTGGATGGCGCCGCGACCCTTGTACCGCTCGCCGTCTCCCGGCTGGGTATTGCCGAGGTCGGCGCGGCCCTCGTAGGCGCGACCGGATGCGTACTCCTCGAACGTGCGGAACGAATCGGACTCGACGGCGAGCTGTGCGATGAACGCCGCCTGACGAACCGGGTTGTCGATACCGTGGCGAATCATCGCGTCGTTCAGCGGGGCGATGACTTCGTTGATCTTCTCGGGGGGGATGCCCGGCACGATGCGTGCCAGCTCGTCGGGTGTGACCACAGGCGGCGGAGGCGCCGGGGCGGGCTCGGCCACAGGCTCGACGGCTTGCTCGGTTTCCCCGGAGGATTCCTCGGGTTCGACGGTTGTATTGTCCACCTTCGACCATCCAGAGCCGGTGAGCGCGTCGATGTCGAGCGCCTTGAGCAGGTTGCCGGGCTCCTGGTAGCGGGTGGCCGCAGAGGTGACCGGATTGGCGTTGGCGGTGGCGGTACCGAATGCGACACCGGAGGTGATGACGGCAGTGGCGGCGATGGCGCACTTGATACGGCGCGAGGGTGAAACAGGCATGAGTCGTGCTCCAAGATTCGGCCGAAAGCTGGGGCTCGGCCCTTTCAAAACGGGACCGCTGGCGTTACCGAAAGGAGATGTTTAATTCCCGTTCCAGCGGTTTTTATGTCACAACCAGGTAACGCCGCAGCTAGGGGGCGTTTCAAGGCATCGTGCCGAAGGCCATTTCAGACCCGGGGACGTGACAGCCGTCGCAGCCGACCGCGATTCGTCGCCACCGGAACCGCCCGGAGCGGCCCGCCCGAGGTTGCCGCCGCAACGCCGAACCCGCCGTGTTCGGCACGCCCGGGCAACCTGCGCCCTCGATCCGAAGTTGTTCTGCTGCACTGTAATTCGTCTGGAGTCCATCGAAATCCGAGCGCCGGGTTCGGTTCGTTCGCAGACTGGGCCTCGATGCGCTTCGTGCTGTCGTCCCGCCCCGCCCGAAATCGGGTGCGAAAGCCGCTTTTCGGGGGGCCGTCGTGACCTTTTCGTGCCCGAGGACACAGCGGCGTGAAGGGGGCCGTGACCTGCGGTTGATCTTCGCAGGTGCGTTGCCGGACGCATTCGACGCACCCGTGCGGGTTCATTGGTCCGGTGTTTTCCGGGGACCGGCCAGGACGGTGGCGGCGCCGTCTTGTTGCTAGGCTACCGTCCGGTAGGTAGGCTGATGTGCATGCGCAGTTCCCTTGCACTCGAAATAACCGACCTGACCAAGTCCTACGGCGCTCGGAGGAACCGATGACCGACGGAACCGACACCCGCACGCAGATCATGGCCGCTTTCGCCGACCAGCTCGCCGGCACCGGCTACGCCGGGATCTCCCTCGTCGGCGTGGCCGGCACCGTCGGAATCAGGAAGCCGTCGATCTACCATCACTTCCCCGGTGGGAAGGAAGACCTGTATCGGGCGGTCGCCCGCGAATTCATCGGCAACCTGCACCTCCGTATCCGGAAGGCAGTCGACACCGAGGGATCTCTGGACGACCGTCTGACCGCACTCGCGGTCGCCTGTTCGGAAGACCACGGGTCCTCCATCTCGTTCGAACAGCGCATCTACGATGCCCTCGACCAGGTGAGCGACACGACTCGCGACGAGATCTCCGCGCTCTACGTCCGCGAGGTGCTCAGTCCCGTGGTCGTACTGTTCGAGGGGGCCGTGACCGGAGACGAACTCACCGGCGACCCGCAGTTCCTGATGAATGCGTTCCTCCATCTGGCCCGCGCGACGGACTTGGCCGGAGGAGTCGACAATGCACGCCGGATCACGGAGTTGTTCCTCAACGGCGCGCGACCCCGCGCCCGCCCCATGTAAGAGCCCTGTCGGTGTGCGCGCGAGGTGGCTGCGCACGGGGAGCCGAACGTGGAGGTGGTGCGGACACGTCGTTCGGACGGCCCGGTCGTCCCCTGACGGTTCGCCGGTGAGTGGACCGAGAGCTGGGAGGAAGTATCAGGAGATCGGTGCGGGACACTGGCCCGTCTGCTCGCCGATCGAGTTGATTTCGGCGTTGGAACGAGGATCGCCCGCATAGTTGATCTGATTCGTGCAGCGGTCGTCGGGCACAGCGTTGGGGTCGGGTGCGATCTCACCCGACGGGTATCGGCACACGATTCCGTCGCAGACCGGCGCATTCGCGGCGCGTTCACCTTCGAGCACACGGTCGTGTACCGACTGGCAGTAGTCGGTGTATCCGGTGACGGTGCCGTCCGACCAATAGGTTTCGATCGGGCCGAGACCGGTCTGACAATCGACGATGTAGGCCTCCGTGTCGGACACCGGTGGTTCCGATGCGGGCGCCGGCACCTGCGTCGACGGTTCGGCCGTGTCCCACACCGGAGTGGAGGTGGCCGGAGGGGCCGACGGCGGCGGGGGATCGACCGTTGTGGCGACGTCGACGCTCGTGGTGCGCGAAGTGGTCGGTTGCGGCGGATTCGAGGCGTCGTCGGCACCGCAACCCGCAAGTACGGCACAAACGCAGGCGATTACCGCCAGACGCGCAGTGTTCGACATACCACCTACGTCGCCCCGGCCGAAAGAGCCGTTACCACGTTGGCTCGGCGGTCATCCCACCGAGCTGCTTCGGACACGACCCCAGAGGCAGCATCGCGATGAAAAGGCGTCTCCCTCTCCATGAGCCCGGGATTCGGGGACGCAGCAGCGTCCCGGCGACGCGGCAGCCGAGAATGTATCTGCTGAGTGCGCGCAGCTACCCGAACCGACCCTCCCGGTTGGCTCGTCGAGTAATGGTTACTCTCGGAAGATGGCTGCGAACCCGGATTTCACCCTCAGCGGCGCGAGCACGGCGGTGCCCGGTCTCGAGAGCACCTTCGTCGACGAGTTCGGCGACCTCACGGTGCCGTGGAAGGGTGCACAAGCTCCTGACCCCGCACTGCTTGTGCTCAACGAGCAACTGGCAGCCGAACTTCGGCTCGACGCCGTGGTGCTGCGCAGCGAAGAGGGCGTCGGTGTGCTGTCCGGATCGGCTGTTCCCGACAGAGCCGCGCCGGTGGCGATGGCATATGCGGGTCACCAGTTCGGCGGTTATGCCCCGCTCCTCGGAGATGGACGCGCCCTGCTGCTCGGTGAACTCGCCGACCAAGGCGGGCGGCGAGTCGATCTGCATCTCAAGGGCTCGGGGCCGACTCCGTTCTCCCGCGGCGGTGACGGGTTCGCCGTCGTCGGCCCGATGCTGCGCGAATACCTGGTCAGCGAGGCGATGTACGCGCTCGGCATTCCCACGACGCGTGCTCTCTCAGTAGTGGCCACCGGCGCACACGTACCCCGAAACGGACTCGAGCCCGGGGCCGTGCTCGCCCGGATCGCCGCGAGCCACCTCAGGGTCGGGACCTTCGAGTTCGCCGTGCGACGGGGCGAGGTGCTGCCGCGCCTTGCCGAGTACGCGATCGGCCGCCATTATCCGGAGCTCACCGAACGGCCCGCGACGGGTGACGGCAACCGCTATCTGCGGTTTTTCGAGGCCGTGGTCGAGGCGCAGGCGTCACTGGTGGCGAAGTGGATGCTCACCGGTTTCGTGCACGGAGTGATGAACACCGACAACACGACTATCTCCGGGGAGACGATCGATTACGGTCCGTGCGCTTTTCTCGACGCGTTCGACCCGGCCGCGGTGTTCAGTTCGATCGATCATGCGGGCCGCTATGCGTTCGGTAACCAGCCCGCGGTCCTGAAATGGAATCTGGCGCGGTTCGCCGAAACGCTGCTGCCCTTGATGGCGTCCACCCCGGACGATGCGATTACCGCCGCGACGGGCGTGCTCGACACCTTCGACGAGCGTTACGACGCCCACTACACGGCGGGGATCGCAGCGAAACTCGGCGTCGCCGGCACCCACATCGACCGGGCGCTGGTCGACGACCTGCTGTCGTTGATGGAAGAATCGGGCGCCGACTGGACGGGGACCTTCCGTGCTCTCGCCGAAGAACTGCGCGGGCACTCCGCGTCTCTCGACGGCCTCCTGCCCCGGACGGCAATCGGCCCCTGGCTGGAACGCTGGAACGAGGTCGTGGCGCAACAGGGTAGGGGACCGGCGGCCACCGCGGACGCGATGGACGAGGTCAATCCGCTCTACATCCCCCGAAATCACCAGGTCGATGCTGCTCTCCGCGCCGCCACCGACGGAGACCTCTCGCCCTTCACGACATTGCTCGAGGTCGTGACGCATCCGTTCGGCCGGCGCGACGAATGGTCGGACTACGCCGCTCCCGCGCCACGGCAGTTCACCGAGTCTTTTCAGACATTCTGCGGGACCTGATACGGCAGCTTTCGGGGGCGCACGGCGGTCAGCTTTCGACGACGGTGCCGCAGATACCGCATTCCTCGAACTCCCGGCGATTCCACCGCGCGACCGGGATGAAGAACAGGGTGAACTGCTTGCACACGCGCAGCCTTCTCCACTGAGTTGTGTTGTGGCACCGCGGGCACGTGCGAGTGTGCCCCTCGCCGAGGTACTGCCGTTTGGTGCCGTAGCCGAAGAGAAAGAACATCGCGTCAGCATAGGCCGATACACTCCCTCTGCGACCGAGGCGACGACCTACAAGTCCGACCCGATCTACCCCTGGGACTGGTAAAGCATTCGGCAGACCCTTCCGACAACGCCGACATCCGGAATACCGTCGCCCGAGATGCCGTGTCAGCGGGGTTTCGCGATGACGCGGTTCAGGGCGGTGGTCACCGGCTTCGGTGTCACGGTAGTGAGTGCTGCGAGCGACTTCGTCAGCAGCGATCCCGCGACCACACTGCGGTCGCCTCTCATCAGCGCCTCGTACCCGTCTTTCGCGACGACGGAGGGGTCGTCCTTGGGAGCCTTGCCCATCACGGTGTCGAGCAGACCCGCGCGGGCGAAGAACTGGGTGTCGGTGGCTCCGGGCAGCATCGCCGTGACGGTCACACCGCTGTCGCGCAGTTCGTTGCGCACTCCCTCCGCGAAGGACTGCACGAATGCTTTCGACGCGTTGTACACCGCCTGGTACGGACCGGGCATCTTCGACACCAGCGACGAGGTGATCAGAACACGACCCTCCCCGGCGCGCACCATGTCGGCCAGCACCAGACGCGCGAGATGCACTGTCGAGCGCACGTCCAGGTCGACCACCGACAGCAGATCCTCGAGGTCCGCGTCCACGAATGCGCCCCCCACCCCGGCCCCCGCGTTGAGTGCTGCGGCCGACAGCGGCCGCCCGTCGGCGACGACCGCATCGTAGAGCGCGCGCACTCCGTCCTCGGTGCGCAGATCGACCTGGACCGGGTTCACCGAGACGCCCCGCCTCCGCAATTCGCCGGCGGCGTCGTGGATCGCTTCCGACGAGGCGGCGACCGTCAGGTCGTAACCGTTCTCGGCAAACAGATTCGCCAGCTCGAATCCGATACCTCGCGAAGCGCCGGTCACCAGCGCCAACGGACGAGTTCCAGCCATGACTTCCTCCTCGAGTCGTGACGTGCTGTGCACGTGTGATGCGGTCGGGTACCCCTGAACCGCGTCCTCGAACGACTGCGATTCTCCGAAGACGGCCGTTTGCGCCGGGGTGCTCGGGGTAGGCCGGGTTTGCCCCATCCCGTGGACAGCCCCTACCCCGCAGACAGGAGCCTTCGTGTCCGTGAACTCCTCTTCGACGAGCGATCCCCGCGACAGGTTGGAGGACGCCGCCCGGCGCGTGTTCGGATGGGAGACACTGCACCCCGAACAACTCGACGCGATGGTGCCGCTCCTCGACGGTCGTGATGTTCTCGCGGTGCTGGCCACGGGTTACGGCAAGTCCGCGATCTACCAGATCCCGTCGTTGCTGCTTCCGGGAGTGACCGTGATCGTGTCTCCGCTGATCGCGTTGCAGAACGATCAGATCGCCTTCCTGGACTCCACGAGCGCCCCGAAGGCAATGGCGATCAATTCCAAGCAACGTGCGGCGGAGAACGAGGCCAACTGGCAGGCGGTGAGCCGGCACGAAGCGGGTTACGTCTTCGTCTCGCCCGAGCAACTCGCGAAGGACGAGGTGATCGAGCGCCTCGGCGACGTGCGCGTCGCACTGATGGTGGTCGACGAAGCGCACTGTGTCTCCGTGTGGGGCAGCGACTTCCGGCCGGACTATCTGCGGCTCGCCGATGCGCTCGAGCGTCTCGGACGACCGCCCGTGGCGGCCCTCACCGCCACGGCCTCGCCCCCGGTCCGCGACGACATCGTCGGTGCGCTGCGCTTGCGCGACCCGGTCGTGGTGGCCGGCGGATTCGACAGACCGAACCTCGATATCGCGGTGCACCGCCACATCGAGGACGCGGAGAAACGTCGCGCGGTCATCGACGAGGTGGTGTCCCTCGAGGGGCCAGGCATCGTGTACGCGGCTACGCGCAAGGACACCGAGCGCTACGCGGAGAGTCTCGCCGAACGCGGCATCCGCGCCTGTGCCTATCACGCCGGCATGCCCGCGCAGCAGCGCCACGACGTGCACGAACGATTCCTCGACGGCACCTGCGAGGTGGTGGTGGCGACCTCTGCGTTCGGCATGGGGATCGACAAGCCTGACGTTCGGTTCGTCGTCCACGCGTCCGTGCCCGACTCGATCGACTCCTACTACCAGCAGATCGGACGTGCGGGCCGGGACGGGGAGCGAGCGACCGTCTCGATGTTCTACCGGACGGAGGATCTTTCCCTCGCCACCTTCTTCACCACGCACTCGCCGGACGACGACTTGATCTCGCGGGTGTTCGCCGTGGTTCGCGCATCGGGCCCTGTGCGGCTCGGACGGATACGCGAGGAACTCGGTGACCGAGGGCGGCGGCTCGCGAACGCGGCGAACCTCCTGGAGCGGGCCGGTGTGATCGTCGGAGGTCGCCGTGGGTTCATCGCTGCCGATCTCACTGCGCGCCGGGCACTCGAGCGTGCGAGGGACGCCGCGGAAGCCGGCGAACGCTTCGACCGGTCACGTGTCGAGATGATGCGTGGCTACGCGGAGACACGTGGTTGCCGTCGGCAATTCCTGCTGGGCTACTTCGGCGAGACAATCCCCGACCCCTGCGGTACGTGTGACAACTGCGTGGCCGGGGTCGTGCCGGACCTTGCACCGGACGCCGGATCGACCATCGCCGGCGAACTGCTCTCGCCGGAGACACCCGTCGTCCATGAACACTGGGGCCGGGGCGTGGTGCTGAGTACCCGGCACGACCGCGTCACCGTTCTGTTCGACACCGAGGGATACCGCACGTTGTCGCTGGATGTGGTGGACGAATCCGGAGTCCTGACGGTCGCCGAACCGTGAGCACCCCGAAACTCACGGGCCGGGGCGCGTACGGGTGTCAGGCTCCGGGCTCCACCCCGCGATCGGGTGCGCTCATGTCGCCTGTTTCCGGTGTGCCGTCGGCGAGTTCGTAGCGCAGATAGACGGTGCCCTTCGGATCGGCGACCGGTGGCGCGAGGAGGGTGAGGTTCGTGGGCACCCCGCCGCCGTCGAACAGTTTCTTCCCGACCCCCAGCACGATCGGGTGCACCCAGAGGTCGAGGCGGTCGTAAAGTTTCTCGCGCAGGAGGGTCTGCACCAGATTCAGGCTCCCGACGACCTTGATGTGCTCGTGCCGGTCGCGGACCTCGTGCACCGCAGCGACCAGATCGGGCCCGAGCTTCGTGGACCCCGCCCACGAGAGGTCGGGGTTGCCGCGGGAAGCCACATACTTCGGAACCGAATTGAACAAGGTGGCGATCTCGCTGTCCTCACCGCCTTTCTGGTGGGGCCAGTATGCGGCGAACACGTCATAGGTTCGACGACCGAGAAGCAGTGCGTCCGTGCCCTCGTACGCGGCACCGATCTGCGCTCCGGTGACCGCGTCCAGCAGGGGTGCTTGCCAGCCGCCGAACGGGAATCCCACCGGGTCCTCCTCGGGGCCGCCGGGCGATTGCCCGACGAGGTCGAGCGTGGTGAACAGTTCGATCTCGATGAGGCCCATGCCCCTACCTCCTCGGCGTGGTTGCTCGGTCGAAGAAGTAGACCGCGGCGGGCAGGCATACTCATCGCACACTCGGCATCTTCTTGGATCGGTGCAGCCGAAGCGCTCGAACGGAACTTGCTCCTCACGTATTCTCGGCCGATGGGACGACTCCGGTACTCCATCAACATCACTCTGGACGGATGCTGCGATCATCGCGCGGTGCCTGCGGAGGAAGAGTTGCAGGGGTTGCACCGCCACCACACCGCGAACCTCGAGCGGGCCGACGCGCTGCTCTTCGGCCGCGTGACGTACGAACTCATGGAGTCGGCGTGGCGATTGTCGCCGTCGTCGGCAGAGAATCCCGAATGGACGGACCCGTTCGCCCGGACGATCGACGCAGCGAAGAAGTACGTCGTGTCGAGCACGCTCCCGAGTGTCGACTGGAACGCGGAACTCGTCCAGGGGGACCTGGCCGAGGCGGTGCGGAAACTCAAGCAGGAAGCGCCCAACGGTCTGTTCGTCGGAGGCGTGCGACTCCCGCTCGCGTTGGCCGAACTGGGGCTGATCGACGAGTACGAGTTCGTGGTGCAGCCCAGGGTCGCCGGCCACGGGCCGACGTTGTTCGCGGGGTTGTCGAAGCCCCTCGAATTGCGCTTCCTGGACCGGCACGAATTCGGTGCGGGCACCGTGGCAATGCGGTACGAACCGCGCCGGTGAGCCTCGACGGGTGCATTGCTCGACACAACCTGCGATCCTGTGCCGTGACCCGTTCGAGTTGCTCGGGTCGTCCGGCGAACAACCCTGATTGCGGTGAACGATGGCGAACGATCATGACGACACGGCCCGGGCAGCGCGAGGGCGTGCCGCCGCGATCGCGATCTGGCTGGCAACATTCGGAGCGGTGCTCGCGATAGGTGGCGTGGTCGTCGCTTTTCGTCCGGACATTCCCACGACTGTGGGCGGCTCGATGATCGCTGCAGGACTGGTCTCGGTGGTGTTCTTCGGTTATCGCGCCCGGCTGAACAACCCGTAGGACGTGTCGGCGCTAGTCGGCTTTCTTCCGCTTCTTCTTCCGCTGCTTGCGGGAGCGCGCGCGTGGCGGACGCCGGGCGGGTGTTTTCGGTTTCTCGGCCTTGTCGGTGGCGCCGTCCGGCGCGGTGGTCGAGTGTTCTTCGAGAAGCGAACGCGCCATCTCCTTGCGGAGACTGTCCATGAGTTCGGGTGAGCGAAGGAGAAACGTGGCCTCCTGCAGTGCGAGATATCGCTTCTTCGAGATCAGCACTGCCTCATGGTGTTTCCCGGTAATCTCGACCGCGACGGTGTCGTCGTTGACTTCGCGCACCAGCGCACCCAACCGCTCGCGAGCGAACTTGACCGTGGTTGCTCGCACTCCCGCCGACTCCATTCCCCTGCTCGACCGACCCCCGGCACCCTCGTGCCCCGGACCGGAAACAGTCCGGGGACACGACGCGGCGCATCACACCGTTGCAGGGCCACTGTATAGACCCGGGACGAATGCGCGGATCGGGCGCGCTCATGCCGCCGGGGAGAGTCAGGGAGCGACGAAACCTGCGATACCGGGGAGCGACGGTTGTCCGGCATTGGGGTAGCCCTCGGCCCCGACGATGGCGACGGTGATGGCGACGGGTCCCGATCCGGTGTCGACCGTGGGCGCATCGGGCAGTGAACCGTATGGCGTGCAGGGCCGCAGGCTCGTGGAGCCGCTGGTGCCGTTCGCCAGATTCACATAGTTGATGCGGACGAGTGTGAGCGCAGCGCTGGTCCAGCACGGGGCGTCGCTCACGGGCAGGGTGAAGGTCGTCCGGCCCTTTCCGGGAGACGAGGCGTTCACAGAGGAGAAGAGCAGATCCGGAAGTCCGAGTCCGGTGATCTGCACGCCGACAGCGGGAATTTGGTAAACGGAGATCGGAGCAGAGGTCAGCGTGGGGCCGATTGGGTCGGCTGCGGCGGCGGGCGCTCCCGCTACCGCCACACCGGCGGCGGCGAGCGCCGTACCGGTCAGAATCGAAAGCCGTGTGGAGACGCGCATGGTGTTTCCTTTCGGTTCGGTGAGATTCGATCCGGAATAGGCGAGCGGGTGTTCGGTGATGCCCCGACGAGGCCGGTGGGTATTGCGGAGACCGATCCGTGCGGGTGTGTCATGCCCCGATCATCGTGGGAAATTCGATGTTTATTACACAATCGGCGAAAATAGCCGGGTTTTCTTTGGCCCGGACGGGGTTTCGGATAATGAGCCGGCTTCGGTAGTGAATCGTGGAATCCGCGCCAGGCACATTTGCGATGTTCGCGAAACTAATTGCGTACCTGCTTCGGTCGCCGAATTCGCACTCGCCGCACGGAGATCGGTTCGCTGGGCCTGCTGTACCAGGGGCGATCCGATCTCCGTGCGGCGACTGTGGAACCGGGCCCGCCGCCTGCACGTGGCTAGACGAATTCGAGTGACCCCTCCACCGGCTGCGCCACCTTCCGGGTACCGGGGGATCCCAACGCAATTGCGAGGTCCGAGCCGTCGTGCTCGGCCAGCAGTTCCCCGCCCGACCACACCAGCAGTGTCGCGGCAACGGTGTGCTCGGCGACCGAATGCGACAGGTCGTAGTGCGCGCAACCGGGAACACCGGCGTACGTGATCCACAGGTCGAACCCGGTCATGAACAAGTCCAGGTCGAACTGCACACACAGACTGAGCAACTCGCTTCGCCCCGTGTCGTCGACGCCCGCGAACGCTTCGTCCAACGCCAGCAACCGCGGCGCATGCGGATCCGCGGAATCGAGCATCACGTGCGCCGCCGCGAACAACGGCAGATGCAGCGACACCGACTGCTCACCGCCCGACAACGCCGAATGCCGCGCAGGTGTGAGTTTGTCGTCGCTCCCGTCCGCGCCGATGAGACTGAACGAGAACACCCGCCAACGGCGGTAATCGAGGGTCGTGGCAAGGATTTCCGGGTAGGAGCGCTCCGGATGCGCAGCTCGTTCCGCACGGATCCGGGATGCGAAGTGCGCCCGGATGCCGGCGAGGTCGTCCGCCGACAGCGCCGCAGCGTCGCGGTCGAGCAGTTTGCAGACCGCGCGCGCCGGGTCGTCCAGATCGTCCGCGAGCACCCAGTGCACGCCGATCGTGTTGCCCGAGGACATGTGCCGCTGCCGCATCTCGGCACCCATGCGTGCGATCAGGTCTCGTGCGTCGACGGTGCGTTCGTGGATCTGCTGGGACAGAGCCGCCAGCAGGGCATCTTCGAGGATGCGGCGCTCGGAGTCGGTCAGCAGCAACTCCTGCTCGCGACGCGCGTGCGCGATACGCACCGCGAACTGCCCGACCGACGAGAACCCCTGTTCGTCCTGCACCTGCACCACGGTCAGCCCGTCGGGCGCATCCCACTGCAACCGGTAGTCCTGACTACGCGCGAGTTCCGTATCGAACTCCTGCACGGCAGCGGCGAGCGCGGTGCGCGTGGACTTGCGAGCCGATTCACTGGCGGTGACCGTTGCCGTCGCCGCTGCCAGCGAACGGAAGAGCGCCTGCACCTCGGACGGGAAGACCGGAACGTCGGCGTCGGGTTCCGCATGCTGAATCCGGTACAGCAGTTGGTCGGTGTCCAGCCACGCCGCGGTGCTCGCCGGCCACGCGTGCGGGTGCTCGATCCCGAGGAGCGCCAGCAGGTCCGGCCGCGCGAAAGGCGCCAGCCGCTCGGCGTCGGCGCGGGATTCTGCCAGCGCCGAACGCAGGGTGTCCTCGGCGGCGGTATGCGCGGCCTCCGACTTGCCGATCCGCTCGATGGCCGCTTCATACGCTTTGCGCGCGGCACGCTGGGAGGTCTTCGCAGACTCGATCCGGGCCCGAGCCTGTTCGAGTTGCACGTCGATCCGGTCGGCGCCGGCACCGAGCGCGTCGCGCAGTGTTTCGAGTTTCTGTCGCTGGGCGGTGAACGACTCTTCGGAGATGGCCGATTGTTCGGCGGCTTCGTCGGCGACGCGGCGTGCCTCGTCGAGCCGCACCCGCGCTTCTCGTACCCGCTCGCCGGTGGCGGCGTGCTCTCGCAACGCCCGCAGCAGGGCCTGTCCCTGCGAGCGGAAGTGCCGCACCGCAGCGTCCAGGCTGTCGAGTTCCTGCGGGAGGTGGGGCGCGCGATGTCGTGCGGCGGTCGAGCGCAGGTGCTGCTGCCGGGTAGCGAATTCCGCCAGTGCCTGATCGAGATCGCGGTCGGCGGCCGCAGCCGCCTCGGTGGACGTCCGCAGTGCCCCCGCGCACTCGGTGACCTTCCGCAAAGCGGCAAGCACCGACCCGGTGCGGGGCACCGCGGCGGCGGCCTCGTCGAGCCCGGTCAGCCGGTCCCCGAGGAGGCGATGCTGCTCGCGCAACGACTCCGCCGTCGAACGTGCTTCGGCGACCGCACGTTCGAGTTCCGTGACCCGTCGTTGTCGCCGGCGTGCGCGGGCCGTCGCCCCGATGAACTCGGCGTGTGTCTTGACGTGCCGGCCCACCTGAGTGCCCTGCCGGAAACCGCCCGTGACATCCACCGACACTGCGACCCCGCCGGCCGGTGTGGACGTCAGCGCGATCGACTCGAGCACGGCGGCGACATCGCGCTCGGGAACCTCCGTATCGGGTTCGGGCACCAGCACATCGGCCAGCGTCGGCCCGGACGGCCGATGCGGCGCCGGCACCGCGACGAGGAACTGTTCCGACTCGGTGGCAGGCAACTCGCCGGTACCCGCCCAGATCCACCCGTCGAGCACGTTCGCGGCCTGCAGGGCCGCCTCGATTCCGGCTGCGTCCGCTGCGGTGACGTCGTCGCGGAATCGCACCAGACGCCACAACGGAGCGCCCGGCAGCGACTCCCGGCTTCCCGTCCGCGCCGGGAACGGCGGGGGAGCGTCGTCGTGTTCGGCTTCCACTTCGGTCCGCTCAACGTCGTACTCCGCGATCCGCACCCCGAGTGTTTCGATCTCCGAGGTGAGCGCGCGTCGCCGGAACCGGAGTTCCTCGAGCGCGGGGGCCGTGTGGATGCCGAGCACGGAGGCGGGTGTCGCGGCGTCGTCCTGCCCGGCGGCCGCGATCGCGGAGTCCAGCGCGTCGAGCAGATCCTGCGAAATGCCCTCTACCGCATAGCGTTCCGCATGCTCTGTCCACCATGTCCGCAGGTCGGTGGCCGTCTCCGCTCGCGTCAGTGCGACCACTGTTTCCGCCGCGTCCACCGCAGCGGCGGCCGACTCGCGTTGCGCGCGACTGCGCGTCGCCGCGGCCTCCGCACGCGTGCGCGCTGCCGCAGCGGCGTCCACGCTTCCGGTGGCCGCCCGCACCGCCCGCACGTCGGCGTCGCGTTCTTCCGCGTGTGCGTCGAGCGCGGCGACGAGCCGATCTGTTCGATCGAGATGTTCGGCACCGTGCCAGTCGATGCCCGCGTCTTCGGCGGCCTCGTGAAGTGCATCCTCGCAGCGGGTCCGCGTCGACAGTGCTGCGGCGAGGGCGGACTCGGCCCGCTCGAGTTCGTCGGCACGCTGCGCGACCGCGCTCTGAGCCCGCTCTGCCTGCTCGGCCTGCACCGCGGTGGTGCGTTCGAGGTTCGCGACCGCCTGCGCGAGGTCGTCGAGTTGTTGTTTGCCCTCGTATGCGCCGGAGCGTTGCAGGGCGTCGAGATTGGCGCGGGCCTGTTCGAGGTCGCGCTCGGCCACGGCGAGGGTTTCCTCGGCCTGTGCGCGGGCGGCGGCGGCCCCTTCTCTGTCGGCGACGGCAGAGCGCAACGCCTCGACTGCGCCCCGGACCGTCGCGAGGCGCATCCCCACCTGGTCGACCTCCGAGCGTGCCTGCTGCCGGAGGTAGTTCGAGTACACGGCGACGAAACTCTGCGCCGCGTCGTCGGCCGCGGCCAGCGATGCGAGCGTCCGCGCCACCTCCTCCATGTCGGAGAACGACCGGGCAGCCTCGACCAGCAGTTGGTCGTCGAGCGGGCGGAGACCGTCGGTCAGCGCCTGGGACAACCCCTTGGGATCGAGGTTCTTCGCCAGCTGCGGGCGTCGCAACGTGAGGATCAGGTTGATCAATTGGTCGTATCGCTGCGCCCCCAACCCGAACATGCGCGCATCGATGGCCGCCCGGTACTCCACCGGCCGGTCGGTGACCGCGTCGGCGCCGACTTCCTCGATCAGCTGCTTCCGGGTCAGCGGCCGGTCTTCGGTGTCGAGCAACGAGAAGTCGACACCCACGCGCCCGTCGACGACGAAATACCAGCGCGTGACCTTGTCGTTTCCCCGCGTGGCGCGCATGCCGACCCCGACCGTGACGGCCTCCGGGTCCTCGGCCCGGCCGCGGCAGAACTCCATCCACACGTAGGAATACGCGCTGTCCTGCCCCTGGTACAGCAGGTTCGAGCGCATGGTGCGCTCTTCGCCCGCGAACGGGTTGAGCCGGCGCGGTTCGATGCGCCCGTCGAACACGAACGGGAACAGCACCTCGAGGGCCTTGGTCTTACCCGACCCGTTGGGGCCACGGAGCACCAGGCGTCCGTCCGCGAACGAGAACTCTTGATCCCGGTAGTCCCACAGATTGATGATTCCGGCGCGGGTGGGCCGGAAGCGGGCACTACTCATGACTCTCCGTCTCGCTTGTCTCGTCCGGGAACAGGTCGATCTGCGGATCTCGTTTACGCACACTGACGGTCGCGCCCCGGAACCGCGCCGCTGCGGGCAGCGCGAGCACGCCACCGGGCACCCGGGCGACGAGTTCCAGCTTCGCGAGCAGAGCCACCGCCGCGTCCGTGAGGCCCACCGGATCCGCCTGCCACTGCGCCGCGAAGGTGCGGCCGTAGGTGTCGACGAGCCCGCGGATGGTGCTCGCCAGCCACGCATCGTCGACCATCGGGTGCTCGGGCCGGACGCGCTCTCCGGCGAGATCGTCTCCGTGCGCGCGGTCGGGTGGGCCGGTCACCGCCAACGCGGTGAACACTCCCGAGCGTGGAATCGCTGCGTCCACCGCCGCGACGAGGTCGTCGTGCTTGTCGGCGGGGAGGGGAAGTCGCGCCGGTGCAGGCAGATCCGGGTCGAGCACCCGGTCGCAGATCTCTCCGGCCAGCAACAGTGCCACCTGCGCGACGGTGCCGGTGCCGGGGAACCGCACGTCCGACAGGCGTCCGGAGGTGTCCACCAGGGCCACGCCCTCCGCGCGCCGCTCCGCCACCAGTCCGGTGAGCACTTCCAGGTCGGCGGTGGTGCGCGGCAGCGCGAGTTGCACTGCCTCGGCGTCGTCGAGTCCCTCCGCGTAGACGACGGGACGCTGGATCAGAGCGCGACGAACCCGTCGCGTGGCCTCGGCGGAGCGCCGCCCGTCGGACACGTGGGCGCCGCCGGCCGGGTTCGCGAGCAGACCGCGCACCGAGTTCAGGTGCTGCAGCGCCAGCGGCGGACGGAACAACGCCGCCACGACCGACCGGTCGATGTCGTAGAGGGCTTCGCCGCTGTCGGGATCGCTCGCCCATCCGCCCGCATCGCCGTCGGCGAGGGAGATCGCCCCGCGCGCCGCGAGCCACGCCACCGCGTCCACGAAGGCGTCGCGGTCGGTCGCTCTGTCGGTGGCCAGATCCACTCCGTCGATCCGGGAGGCATCGGTGGCTACGTGGCCGGCCAGTTCGGACAGGCTGATCTGTGCACCTGCGCGGCCGAGCGCCGCAACGGCCAGTGCGAGGTAGGCATACCGCCGCCGGTCGAAGGGCCGGTCGGTGTGGGTGGCGGTGCCGGCACCCGGGTCGAGCCGGTCCAGCACGGTGAACAACCTGGCGGTCGTTTCGGTGACCTCGAGCCGGTAGCCGAGTGTGTCGAGCAGGTCGTCACGCAATTCGGTGGCCCACCGCCGCAGCAACGGCAGGGCGGTGCGGTCGGGGAACGTCGAGGTCACCAGGTGGTGGGTGAGGATCAGGCGCGCCGCGCGCTGGTACGAATCGAGGTCGAGCGGCGCGATGGTGCGTGCTCTCACTGCACGTCCACGGTCATAGCGTCCAGATACAACCGTCCGCGTGCGGTGCGCACCACCGTCGATTCGGTGCTGGGCCGCAACGTGAGTTTCACGCCGTTCTGCGTGCCGGACGTTCCGTCGCCGCGGACGCGTCCGCTCACCGGTACCCGCGCCGACAGCGCCGCGTCGATGAGGCTGAGCAGCACCTCGGTCTCCGGTTCGGTGAGTTCACGGTCCCGCACGCCGCCGGAGGCGAGGGACCGCGCCGCGTCGGCACGGCGTCGCTGGTTCTCCCACTGCAGTTCACGCAACCGCCGCACGGCTGCGTCGTTGCGGTGCACTCGGCCGGGCGCACCGGCAGACGGTGTCCGGCCCGTTTCGGCCAGCGTGCGCGAGATCTCGACCGGCGGTGCGTCCCACCACGACCGGTTGGCGGGCACCACGTCGGCGTCGGAATGCGGCACCGAGAAATGCCGGGGACGGCCGAGGTCGAACACCGCCCCGAACAGTGCGTGCGCGGCGTCCTCGCTGGGCGCGGCGGCGAACCATCCCGCCAGGTGCCGCAACTGCGATTCCCGGCTCACTCCGCCTCGGCGGGTCTCGGTGAGGCGGCGCAGCAGCGCCAGCACCGCCGCGATCGCACTCATCGTGCCCTCCCGCAACCGCTCGGATTCGCTCGGCGCCGACCCCATGCCCGCGAACCAGTGTTCGAGCCCGCGCCAGCGCTGGCGCCAGTCGGCTTCGCGTTCTTCGTAGGAGAGCAGGACCCTTTCGTCGTGTGCCGCGGCGAGGGCAGGTAGCCGCGCGGCGCCGGTGGCCTGGACCCGCGCGAGGGCGGCGGTGAGCTTCGGCGCGTACCGGGCGAGGTCGGAACTGAACTCCCGCATGTGCGAGAGCAGCGCATCTTTGTGGGTGAGAAACACTTCGGGGGTGATCTCGGTGGTGCGCACCAGGTCACCCAGGACGAGGTAGAACCGCGCGGCCCGCTCCGCCATGTCCGACAGGGTCGCATCGAGGCGGTTCAGTTTCCGGTACACGAGTTCGCCGTCCCCGGCGTCGTTGGCATCGGCGAGTTCGGTCAGATCGGCGAGGAGATCGGCCAGCGCCAACCGGGACAGCGCGACATCGTGCCCGCGACCGGTCAGGACGTCGTCGACGGCACGGAAGGCATAGAACCCTTCCTGCCCGAACTGGTAGACGAAGTGCCGGTTGCGGTACTCGGCGAGGGTGGCTGCGCGGGTTCCGTCGTAGCTGCGTTCGAGCACGCCCCACGCGTGCAACTGCTCGAGCAGGGGAGCGATCTCCGACGAGGTCAGTGCTGCCGCCGGATCGTCACCGCTGATGCGGCCGAGCACCGCTTCGACGTCGGCTGCGTGCAGCAGCACCACGTAGTTGGCGCGGGCATGATCGAACGCCCGGAGTACCCACAGATATTCGGTGCGTTTCTCGGCGGTCGCGAAGGAGAACAGCCGGAGCCGGCCGTCCCGCACCGTCGGGTCCTCGACCGTCCGGGTGCCGGATCGACCTGTTTCGTTCACCGTGACAGGGTAGGCGGACGGGCGCCCGGAGGCCGCATCACCCGCCGCCCGTGTCGGCGCTCTTCCTTATTCTGGTCGTGCGACAACGCGCGACCGTAGGAGGGGAGATGCCGGATCCCGGGGCCGGTTCGGGTGCCACGACGTGGGACGACATGGCGCAATGGCTCGTCGCGTCGCTCACCGGCAGGCCGGCCGGATTCGTCCTCGAGATCGGCCCGCGCGACTATGTGCCGTCCGAGGACGACCCCGAGGTCGTGTGCGCGCAGATCCATGTGCTCGCCGACGGTGTGCTCATGCTCCGCCGCTCACGTATCGAGCTGTCGCACCTGCTGCTCGGAGACCACACCCCGAACGGGCTGGTCCTGGACCTGTGGCACTTCGACGGCCACTTCGAGGACTGCACCGACGGCTATCTGTTCTCCCGCGACGTCCGCCTCGTCGCCGACACCTGTGTCGCCTGGTTCCGGGACGGCTGGAGCACCGCGTCCGCCGACGAACTGGGATGCAGCCTCCGGTTCCCCGACGAACTGCCCCGTACCGATACGACGATGCCGTAGCCCGCTGCGTGATACACCCGCCCGCACGCACCGTGAACGGCGATCGATACCGAAGTGGTGCCTCGTTCCTCCCACGAGGAACGCCGTCGCCCTGTTGACTCTGCACTCAGCGGCCCTGACTCCCAGCACCGACACCGCATCGGCGCAGAGGCGGTTCCCTCATGACGAGTCCACCGACATCGCCACCGGTCTCGGACGGAGGTTTCTCCGTCACGGACCCGCAGGAGTCGCTCGACCGCCTCTTGCGGGATCTGCGTACCCGCACCGAGGGCCTCTCGGCCAGAGAGGCCGAACGGCGTTTGGCCCAGGTGGGCGCGAACGACCTGGTCCGGCAGAAAGGCGAGCCGGCCTGGCGCGAGCTGCTGCGCCAGCTCGTCCATCCGCTGGCGTTGTTGCTGTGGGTGGCGGCTCTCCTCGCCTGGGTCTCCGGTTCGGGGCCGCTGGCCGTCGCGATCGTCGTCGTCATCTGCCTCAACGCAGGATTTGCCTTCGTGCAGGAGCGTCACGCCGAACAAGCCGTGGAAGCGCTGTCGGCCTACCTGCCGCCGCATGCGCGGGTGCTGCGAGACGGACAGGAGACTCAGGTCGAAGCGCACCTGCTGGTGCCGGGTGATGTCGTTGTCGTCTCCGAGGGCGACCGCATCTCCGCGGATGCTCGGCTGTTGTCCGGGGCGGTGGACATCGATACGTCGACACTGACCGGTGAATCCGCGCCGGTCGAGGTACGCGTCGACGCCGGCAGCACCGATGTGCCCCTCATCAGGGCACGAGACGTGGTGTTCAGTGGAACCTCCTGCACGGCGGGCGAGGCCACCGCGGTGGTGTTCGCGACGGGCATGCGCACCGAACTCGGCCGGATCGCCGCCCTGTCGCAGCGAGTGGGGCACGAGGAGAGCCCGCTCGAGAAGCAGGTCAAGCGGGTGGCGCAGCTCATCGCGCTGGTGGCGGTCGGGATGGGGATCGCCTTCATTCCGCTGGGCACCATCTTCGCGGGCTTGTCGCTCTCCCAAGCCGCCGATTTCGCGATCGGGTTGCTCGTCGCGAACGTCCCCGAGGGACTGTTGCCGACGATCACGCTCGCCCTGGCGGTCGGGGTGCGGATCCTCGCCCGGCGGGGCGCCCTGGTCAAACGGATCTCCGCGGTGGAAACACTCGGTTCGACGAGCGTGATCTGCACGGACAAGACCGGCACGCTCACGCTCAACGAGATGAGCGTGGTGGAAATGTGGACTGCTGCCGGTGTCCTCGACTTCGACGGGTCGCCGGAGCGCCCGGCACCCGACACGCCGCCGGCTCGCCTCGCCTGGGCTGCGGTGTGCTGCAGCAATGCGACGATCCGCCGCAAGGACACATCCGGTGACGATCAAGGCACCGGGGACCAGACCGAACTGGCGCTGCTCCGTGCGGCCGAGGCGATGGGTGTCGACGTACCCGCCGAGCATTCCGGTCGCCGGGCGCTCTACTCGTTCGACTCCGTGCTGCGCCGCATGTCCACGGTCGATGACGGTCCCGGCGGTGCCTGGGTGCACACCAAAGGTGCGCCGGAGGTCGTGCTCGCCCGCTGTACACGGATCGCGGTCGGCGTGGGCGACGACCGCGAACTGACGGACGCCGACCGCCTCGAGGTCGAGGGTGTCGTCGATTCGTGGGCACGACAGGGACGACGCGTCCTCGCGCTTGCCGAACGCCCTCTCGATCCCTCAGCGGGGTCGCTGCCCGAACGCGACGACGCCGAACACGACCTGGTGTTGCTCGGTGTCGCCGCCATGATCGATCCGCCCCGCGCGGAGGTGCCCGACGCGGTCGCGCGATGCCACGACGCCGGGATACGCCTGATCGTGGTCACCGGCGATCACGCGCTGACC
This sequence comes from Rhodococcus sp. 7Tela_A2, assembly GCF_049311045.1. NCBI lineage: Bacteria > Bacillati > Actinomycetota > Actinomycetes > Mycobacteriales > Nocardiaceae > Rhodococcus > Rhodococcus sp. 7Tela_A2. Next base: position 27,151 of record NZ_JAXION010000040.1, read on the forward strand.
GCCCGAGGTGTCGGCGAGAGCGTCGGTATCGGGCGGGGCGGACTGACCGTGCTCGGGGGTGACGAGGTCGACCGCATGTCCGACCGCGAACTCGACGCGGTCCTCGCGACTCCTGGCGAATTGATCTTCGCGCGCAGTTCGCCGGAGTCCAAGCTGCGGATCACCGACGCGTTGCAGGGTGCCGGCTACATCGTGGCCATGACCGGCGACGGCGTGAACGACGCTCCGGCGTTGCGCCGCGCCGATATCGGTATCGCGATGGGCAAGTCGGGTACCGATGTGGCGCGCGAAGCGGCCACGATGGTTCTCACGGACGACAACTTCGCGACCATCGTGACTGCGGTCGAGGCCGGCCGCAGGGTCTACGACAACGTCCGCAAGTTCATCGTCTACATCTTCGCGCACACCACCCCGGAGGTCGTGCCGTTCCTGCTGTACGCGTTGAGTGGCGGGGCCATACCTCTGCCGTTGACCGTGATGCAGATTCTGGCGATCGACCTCGGGACGGAGACGGTGCCTGCTCTGGCGCTGGGACGTGAACGCGCAGAGCCGGGACTCATGGAACGCGCGCCCAGGACGCGGGCCCAGTCGGTCATCGACCGATCCATGATGGTCCGTGCCTGGGTGGTGCTCGGCGGTGTCTCGACGGTGCTGGTGCTGGCGCTGTTCCTCGGCACGCTGGTGGCCGGGGGATGGTCGCTCGGCGCCGACGTCGGCTCCGGTCCGCTGCACCACACCTGGCAGCAGGCGACCACCATGACGTTCCTGGCGATCGTCGCGTGCCAGATAGGCACCGCCACGGCGGCCCGCACGCAGCGTGCATCGCTCGCCGACATCGGGTTGTTCACCAACCCGTTGTTGCTGTGGGGCATCGTATTCGAGGTGTTCTTCGCGGCAGTGATCGTGACGGTGCCGGTACTCCGGGAAGTGTTCGGTACTGCGGTGCCCGAGTGGTGGCAGCTCGCGCTGTTGCTGCCGCTTCCGGTCGTGGTGTGGGGATGCGACGAACTCCTGCGCAGAAGAGCCCGCCGCCACGCCCGATGAGCGGCCCTGCGAGGGTTCGCGCCCCGTCAGCTCAGCGCAACGGTGCACCCGGGCTGCAAAGTGGCTGTCCGGTCGCGGCACATCACCTCGATCGGGCGGTGGTCTCCGGGCCCGGCGGTGACCTCCACCTTCCGCCCGTGGACCGATACCTGGAGGTTGTGTCCGCGGTAGCGCATCGGGAACTCCAGCGCACCGAGGCTTTCCGGCCACTGCGGGTTCAAGATGAGGTGGTCGCCTCGTGTCTCGAGTCCGGTGAAGCACCGCTGCAGCAGGTCGATGCTTCCCGCCATCGCCGCAAGGTGGATGCCCTCGCGGGTGGTGCCACCCTGGATATCGGTGACATCCGAGACGAGAACTCTCTCGAAGTACTCCACGGCCTCGTCGCGATGACCGCGTGCGAGGACCCACGAGTGCACCACGGCGCTCAGGGTCGACCCGTGGGACGTGCGCGCGAGGTAGTAGTCGATGGTGCGGGGGATCGCGGCCGGTTCGAACCGGTAACCCGCGCGTCCGAGCAGATCTCGCAGTTCGTCGGCCGAGAGCACGTAGAACAGCATCACCACGTCGGCTTGTTTCGAGGCGCGGTACCGGTTCACATCGTCGCCTTCCGCCTCGAGGATCCGGTCCAGCCGCTGAATGTTTCCGTACCGCTCGCGATAACCGTCCCAGTCGAGTTCGGCCAGATCGGCGTATCCCTCGAACTGGCTCAATACCCCGTCGTGGAACGGAACGAACATCCGCCGGGTGACGTCGGTCCACCGGGCGAGTTCGTCCGCGTCGAGGTGCAGACTGTGCATCAGGTCGGTCCGGTCCGGATCAGGAAGTGTGGCAAGCGCTTCCATCGCACGAAGAATGACCCATATCGCCATCACGTTGGTGTAGGCGTTGTTGTCGATGCCGTCGTACGGAGCTTCGGGGTACCCGGAGTGGAACTCGTCCGGTCCCACGACCCCGCGGATCACGTATCGGGACCGGGTGCTGTCGTAGGTGGCGAGACTCGCGAAGAACCGTGCGATCTCGACCAGCATCTCGGCGCCGTACTCACCGAGGAACGCGAGATCTCCGGTGACCTGGTAGTACTGCCACACGTTGAAGGCCACGGCAATGCCGATGTGATGCTGCCGCGCACTGGGGTCCGGCAGCCACCGCCCGGACCGCGGGTTGAGGTGCCACTGCTGGCTCTCCTCCCGTCCGTCGCTTCCGGATTGCCACGGGAACATCGCGCCCCGGTAACCGGCGGCACGGGCCGCGCGGCGTGCCTCCGGCAGTCTGCGGTACCGGTACATCAGCAGGGACCGGGTCAGCGACGGTTTCCTGAGGTTGAGCACGGGGAAGACGAACAACTCGTCCCAGAAGATGTGTCCGCGGTAGGCCTCGCCGTGCAGGCCCCGGGCCGGGACACCGGCATCGAGATCGGCGGTGTTCCGCGACAGGGTCTGGAGGAGATGCAGCATGTGCAGTCGCAGAATCCGGGACGCATCCGGCCGATCGCGGAGAGTGATCCGGGTCCGGTCCCACAGGAGTTCCCACGCCCGCACGTGACCGTCGAGGATCTCGTCGAACGTGCCCGACGCCGACAACAGCCGGGTGGCCGCGTCGGCAGGATCGGACACCGCACGGTCGCGACCGGTGAACACGGTGGCCAGTTTGTCCACCGTGACGGTTCGCCCCTCGTCGACGCGGACAGCGACGATATGGCCGACGCTGCCGTCACTTTCGAAGAACTGACAGGTGCTGTCGTGCCGTTCGCCGTTGGACCGGACGGTGGTGCGTGCTGCCGTTGCCACCGGGACATGCGACTGGTTCGTCCGCATGCTCAGCATCACCGAGTCGGGCGACACCTCGCACGCGTCCATCGGGACGAGATGTCGATCGGCCAGGTCACGGTATCGGTCGACGAGCGCGTTGCGGACCGAACCGTCGAGCGACGACCTGAACTCCACGAGGCCCGACCAATCGTGCGCCACCACCGTCGTCTGGAGCGCGCCGACATGCGCCAGATGCATCGCGACGAACCGTCGCTGTACCACTGTCGTCGTCCGCCCGGCGCCGTCGCGATACTGAACCCGGCGGGTGAGCACCGCCCGGCGCAGGTCGAGGTACTGGCGATAATCGAGAAGCTCGACCGCGTCCACGTCGAACCACGGTCCACCGTCGATCCGGAACGTCAGCGGCAGCCAATTGGGCGTGTTCACCAGGCTTTCGTTCACGAGCGTCATGCCCGGACGGTCGTCCTGCAACCGGTTGAACAGGCCGGCGACGTACGTGCCCGGATAGTGGGTCGGACCGGCGACTGCTTCGGGCGCACACCCCCGCGTGGCGAAGAACCCGTTTCCCACGGTGCAGAGTGATTCCCGGAGTTTCTCGGAATCAGGGTCGTAGTCGTCGTAGAACAGCGTCCACCCACCGGCGCGGGACGCATCCGGGGGGTTGCGCTCGAGCATGTCGCCGACCAGATCCAGCAGCTCCCGCACCCCGGCCGCGCCGTTCACCGCGAACCGGGCGGCGCTCCGCCGATCCTCGCCGGCCTCGTGCCGGACCACGACCCCGATCCCGCCACGGGGCAGCGCGTCGAACGCGTCCTCGTCGGTGCGATCGCCTCCGATGTACACGGGCAGCACGGACTTTCCCCGGGCGATGTGTTCGAGCACCCAGTGCAGTGCTGTGCCCCTGTCCCGCCCAGGTGCGGGACCGATTTCCCCGCCATCCGCGTGACCGGGCGCTCGGTCGGCACCGGGCGCCGTCGCGAGTACGGCAGGGTGTTCGTACTTCTCGCCGCCCGGTCCGGCGAGTTCGAACCCGTGTCGGCCTGCGTACCACAGGCCGGGTATCCCGAGCCGGTCCTGCAGGCCCGTCAGGTCTCGTTCGCTCAGCACCACGACGATGCATGTTTCCGCCAGCCTCGCCAGAGTGCTCCGAAGGTTTTCGGTCGGCTCGGTATCCGCCGTGGCGGTGTCGAGGTCGAGTAGCAGGACCGGTTCGTGGACCCGCAGGAACGCCGCCAGTTCCGCATCGGACGCGGCGGCGTCGGGGATGTCCGAGAGGGGGCGATCATCTGCCCGCAGTCCGATCTCGCCGAGGTCCCGAACCACCACGTCTGCGCCCGCGACGGTCGGATCCCGCTCGCGTCCCTCCCGGTCGACTTCGATGACCAGGGCGAACCCGGCACGATGCCCGGGGTGCACCTCGTGCTCGCCGCGGGCTGTGACGAGCACGGCGGACGACGGCCTGGCGCCCAGGCGTGCCGCGGCCCCCTCGGGTGTCGTCTCGTTCACCGCGACGGACAGCGGCCCGCTGAGGCCCGCGGTCTCCAACGCTTCCTTCGCGTGTCCGCTGGGGGAGAACACCGCCATCCCCACACCGGCACTGTCCAGTCGGCGCAGCAGTGCCGTCACCGGGTCTGCTCGTCCCTCGGTTTCGTCGGGACGGGACGTTCCGGTGCCCTCGGCACCGGAAACCGACGCGAAATCCGGAAGGACCCCGAGATCGACGACGACCGCGCTGTGATGCCGCAGGTCGATGAGCGGCCGGTCAGCGGTGTCACCCTCGTCGTTCTGCACAGTGCCTCCCGGACGGAACGAGAACAGCCTTCCCACCTTCCACTCCGGACAGTAGCCCGGTGGTGTGGGCGCGAGTTCGAAAAGGACGAGACCTGTCGATACTGCGGAATCGAGCGTCCGGCATCCGGGAGAGGACACGGCGCGGTATCGGAGTTGCGTCGGGTGGGTCTCGACTTCCGGAATCGTTAACGCCCGTGGGCGTCCCTGCGACATGTCATACGTCGGGGTACCCACCTATTCGGTCATCGAATTGAGGCACCCACCATGCGAAAAGCATCTCCATTCCTCGCCGCGCTGTTCGGAACGACACTGCTCGTGGCTGTGGCCGGCGGAGCCGGCGCTCAGATCCCGGGCGATACCGGAGAGTCCGCGCCGACGGCGGCAACGGCCCAAACGACACCGCCGCCGACACCGCCGCCTACGACGACTCCACCACCGACGACGACACCGCCGCCCACGAAACCACCGACGACCACACCACCGCCCACGAAACCACCGACGACCACACCACCGCCCACGAAACCGCCGTCATCGACGACGCCGCAACCGACGCACCCGCACAGCACCGTGCCGCCGCATGCCCCGGTTCCGGATAGTCCGAGTACGCCGCCGGTCCATCGCGATCCCGATGCGCGGGTGCCGGTGCAATCCATCCCTGCCGGATCGATTTACGGTCGTTGACATGCGGGCACGACCGAGCATCACCGTTGTGTGCGCCGCCGCCCGTGGTTTTGTGGGCGGCTGCGCCCCCCCCCCCGCCCCGGGCGCCCCCGCCGCGCGCGGCACATTGCCCCCCCCCCAAGTGGCCCCACGACTCGGCTGGTGGGTGGACTCTGCGATGCCCGGCGGGGGGAGCGGTGCGATCGTGGTGACCGGACACGTCGACGACGTCGATCAAGGAGACGGGTTCGCCGCGCGATTCGCCGACGTGCGCGAAGGTGACGAATTGACCGTGTCGACCGGTGACGGGCGCGCACGCGAGTACCGCGTGGACCGATTGCTGAGCGTGGGCAAGGAGGGAAACCTCCCACTCGACGAAATCAACCGGCTCGACGGTCCTGAAACGCTGCTGCTCGTCACCTGCGGCGGGGAATTCGTCGGACCGCCGCTCGGCTACGCGAACAACGACTTCGTGTTCGCGGTGCCGACCGGTCCCGTCGCCGAGGTACCTGCCCCGTAGCCGGCGGGAGCAACGGCTCAGCGGCCGAAAGGAATACGGAGCCCCGTCCGCAACGGCCGGCCGTTACTTCTGTGGATCGACGCGTGCCGAATCGTCGCGCGGATGCTTCACCGAATCCGCCGTCATTCGTGCTCGCACGAGTTCCGTGCGCGCGGCATCGAGTTCTGCCCGGCACCGGACGACTTCGGTGCGCAGATCGTTCAACTCGGCCCGCAGCTCGTCGCTGCGCTCGCGGGAGGCCGTCTCCGCGGCGCGGGAGGTGGCGGCCGAGACCCGGGCCTGCTCGAGGTGATCCCGAAGCTCGGCGTTCCGGTCGCGTTCGGCGCCGAACTCGGACTCGAGGCGGGCGACGGTTGCAGACTCGCGTTCGAGCGCGGCCCGAACCCGACCGAGTTCGTCGCGTGTCTCGGAGAGTTCGGTGCGGATGCGATCTCGTTCGGCGGCGGTGTCGTCGAGCGCGCGACGGCACCCGGTGAGGTCGGCCTCGAGTTCCTCGATGGTCTCCCGGTATTCGGCGGCGACCCGGTGGTGCTCGGACTCGGCATCGGCGAGCCGGCCCTGAAGATGTTGCAGCGTGTCGGCATGGTCGTCACTCACCCGGGTGAGTTCTTCCTCATGGGACTGCTGGAGCCGACGGACCTGTTCGGCGTGGGCGGCCCGCGCGTCCGCGAGTTCGGCGTCGACAGCGACGACCGCCGCATCGGCGTTCTCGCGATCCTCGGTGGCCTGCGCGAGCTGTTCGCGCAGTCGCGCGATCTTGGCGTCGGCGTCGGCGCGGACCTTGGCCAGTTCGGTCGCAGCTCTGGTCATCTGCGCTTCGACAGCCTCTGCGTCGGTCAGCTTGTCGACCGCTTCGGTGATACGGGTCGCGATTGCTGCGTACTGCTCGAGTGTCGTCGCGGTGAGAGTCCGCAACGCCGTCGTGGTTGTAGCCAGGGTGGAAATCGCGTCGTCGGGTGTGGATGCCTGCGCAGCGGCGGGGGAGAGCGCCGCTTGTTTCTTGGCACGTTCGCGCTCGCGGTGGGCACGTACCCGGTCGGCGGCCGACGCGTACTTGCGGGGCCGGCCCACGCGCGCGGGTGCACCTTCAGGCTGCCCGGACGGATCCCCGCCGTGGTCGTTTTCCGGGCGGGAGGTATCGGGGGAAGGGGTGCTCATGGAGTCCTCGTGTCTGGGATGCGCGTCCGACGCCGCTTATCGGGCTATGCACGACCCTAATCTATATTTCATATCCGTACAAGAACGAAATGAATTACGAAACGTAATGAAATGAAACGGACTGAACAGGGAATACGCCGACATCGGAAGATACGAAACTAATAAGTAACGAAGTCGATCCGTCAGAGGCGACGTGATGGGCGTCCCGAACGCGCTCGCGGGAGCCTAGTGTCTGATCGTCATAATTCCCTCTTATGGTGAGTTACTCGCCGAGGGGTGCGAAAAACTGTGCACCCCCTTCCTGGCGCCTACGAGGCCCCGCGGACGGCGAGTCTCGGGGGGAAAAAGTGGGCAGCCGTGCCGGGTGGGAGTGTCGACGTACCTCGACCTGCGCGGGAGTTGCCGCGAACCCGGAACCGACGCTCAGTGATCCGAACGAGTGTGCGTGTCCTCGCCGAACAACTCGCGCACCATCCCCGCAGCTTCCGGTGGTGCCTCGACCTCGAGAACCACCCGGCTGCCACTCAGATGCAGGGTGAAGTCGTAGAACGGGCAGCACTGCTGCTCTGCTGCGGCGAGTTCGGCGAGAGCACCTGCGCGGTCGACGGGCAGCCGCAACCGGACCCCTGCCGTGCTCGGTTCGCGGACGGGGGCGGGGCGCCGCCCCCGCCCCCGGGGCGC
>NZ_JAXION010000041.1:0-34174 GCF_049311045.1 Rhodococcus sp. 7Tela_A2
TTCCGAACGGAAGGAGGGCCTCTTGTCGAGATCGAGTGTTTACCAGGTGCGGACCTTCAGGCCCGGGTTCTCGGCCAGAACTGCGTTGATCGGTGTCGCGAACAACTCGGGGGTCTCGCCCAGGAGGCTGCTGACGAATCCGGCCACCTCGCACAGGCCGTACTGGCCCACGTTCGAGGCGCTGGAGATGCCGAGTGCCAGGGTGCCCGTGACGAGCGTTCCGCCGCTGTCACCCTGCAGTGCGCACAGGTTCGTGGAGAAACCGTTGCTGAGCACGCGCTCGCCGATCGCGACGTTCTGCTGCGCCGACGTCACGACACCGCAGCTGTAGCCGGTCCGCAGGCCCGACTTGCACACGGGCGTTCCGACGATCGGATCGGCGGTGCCGGTGATCGGCAGGGGTGCGGCGTTGGGAACACGCACGCCGTTGTTCTCGAACCTTCCTGCGGCATCGGCTGCCGGCCGGATGATGCCGTAGTCGTTGTTGTCGAGGCTGGTCTTCTCGAACGTTCCGAGACGCTGGCCGAGCGTGTCGCCCAGAAGCTGGTACACCTCGGACGCCCATCGCGTTCCGGCCTGTGAACGGTTCGGATCGCAATGACCGGCCGTGATGTTGACGGGGCTGCCCGAACCGTCCTCGGCGTTGAACCCGAGGGAGCAGCGAAGGCCTGCGCCGGCACCGAGCGCCGCGTAGGCGTCTCCGCCGAGCAGGGCGTCGGGCGCCGCGATGCCCGCGGTGAACTCGAACTCCGGAGTGGACTCCGGCGTCAACTCGGTCGGCGCGAAGAGAACACGAACGCCGTCGAGGAACGGCGGCAGTTCGAGTCCGGCGACGTTCTCGGCGCGCACCACGAGGTCGTTGTTCACCACGTCGATCGCAATGCCGCGAATGACGTCGGCGATCGCGGGCGGCTGAGTGTCGAGCCAGTCGTTGAGCTCGTTCAACCGGGCTTCGAGGGCGTTCTCGCTGTTCTCCGTCTTCTCGACGACGAAACCGGAGTCCTCGGCGGCCGTGCGGGCCTCGTCGAACTGCTCACCGTCGGCGAGGCCGACGATGGGCGTGCCCTGCTCGTCGAGCCAGACACCGGCGAACACGCTCTCGAACTGCTCGCGCGCCTTGTCGGCGAAGCGGGCCAGTTCCTGGCTGCGCTCTGCGTCGTTGAGGAAACGGTCGGGACTGATCTGGAGGTCTCGCTGCAACGCTTCCACCAGTTCGGCCGGCAGTGCGGTCGTCGGGGCCGGCGCAGGCTCGGCCTGAGCGACGGTGGCTGCGGTGCCGAGGAGCAACACGGCGGCTGAGCCGATGACGGCTGCCTGACGTGCGAAGGAGCGGCGCATGAAAACCTTTCTCGTTGTCCCTCCGCGGCTCGAGCGCGCAAAGGTAGCTGACCCGTGAGGACCGGCATTGGTCGATCCTAAGGGGTAACAGGTGTGACTCACAGCGGGTTGTGAGTGACCGGTGTGTCGGGTGTTGCTCCTGTGAACAGCCCCGGTGAGGCTACGCAGCGTTGATCGTGCGCACCGTGCTGCCGGTGGCGTTCTCGATGTCGCGGATGGAAATACCCAGGCTGGAGGTGCCTCCGTTGGGCGCGAGGACGAGGTTCGCTTCGACGCAGTTCGGTGCGCCCGCGCTGTTGGAGCCGCTGATCACGCCCAGAGCGAGCGTGCCCGTGACGATGGATCCGCCGCTGTCGCCGGACAAGGTGCAGGCCGTCGTGGCGAAGCCCCGGATGGTGCTGGAGAACCCGGAGTTGTACACGAGCTGGGTCTCGACACGCTCGGCGGCGACGACACCGCAGGTGAACGAGGAGGACTGCCCCGACTTGCAGACGGGCGCGCCGACGACCGGAACTGCGGTGCCGGTGATGGTCAGCGTGGAGCCGTTGCCACCGCGCACGACCGGGCGGTTCAGACCCGCGGCGACGCCGGCTTCGTCGAGGGAGATGACCCCGTAGTCGAGCGTGCTGTCCGTGCCCACCGTGGACTGGGTGAACGTGCCGATCTTGGTGCTGGCGTCGATGTCTTCCCGGTTGGGCAGGTAGACCGTGGAGCCACCCTGCTCACGGGCGACGGCGTCGCAGTGGCCGGCGGTGAGGTTGACCGGGTCGCCGTTCGCGTCGACACCGCTGAATCCGAACGAGCAGATACCGATCCGCTCGAGCGGCGTGGTCCGCACGTCGCCGTCGGCGGTGAGGTAGGTGTCGCCTCCGAGCGGAGCCGGATCGTTGGGGGGAAGGCCGGGGCTCAGCTGTACCTGCACGTTCGCGATGAGCGACGGGAGATTCAGGGCGCGTCCGACCGGCGAGTTCACGATGTCGACCACGAGCTGGTTGTTGAGGACGTCGATGGACGTCGAATTCACCTGGGACGACACCTCGCGCGGAAGTGCCGAGACCCACCGGTTCAGCTCCGCGAGGGCCTGCTCGAGGCCGTCGGCGGACAGAGGGGCGACCGTGGCACGGTAGCCGTCCTTCTGTGCCTTCTCTGCTGCATCCCGATTCGTCACCGCGACGACGGGCTGTCCGTCTTCGCCGAGCCACGCACCCGCGTAGTCGTCCGGGCTCTCGGCCCGGAACGAACGGGCGTAGTCGCCCAGTGCCTGCGCGCGGGCGGCGCGATCGAGGTATTCCTCCGGTGAGATGCCCAGATCCCGGGTGATCGCATCCACCAGTTCGGTGGGCAGATCGGGAACCGGGAGCTGCTCTGCCGGGCTCGCGTGGGCGGCGGTGGTCAGCGGTCCCACCAGCAACACGGCCGACGCCGCTGCGACGGCGACACGGCGGGCGGTGGAACGAGCGGCGCGCGACGCCGGCAAGAGACGCATGAGGGCCCTTCTACATGGTGGATCAGCGGTCTGAACTGCAATTATGTACACGAGCGCGGTACTTGCGGTACCGACCCGCGGGACAGCCTACGGCACAAACGTCAGTGCAAAAAATGTGCCCTAGATCACGTGCGGAATCAGCCGCCGGAAGAGCCGCTTTCCTCCGTGGTAGGAGGGCCGGGGTCCGTCCCCGGTTCGGGCGTTTCGGTCTCGGTGGGCGTGGTCTCGGTGGGCTGCGTCGAGGGCTCGACAATCGGGGGTGTCTCACCCGAGTCGTTGCCGCCTCCGCCTCCGCTCGACGGCGGATTACGGCGCGACCATCCCGTGCTCGTCGTCGTGTTGCTCGACGGCCCCGCGCTCGACGACCCGGTATTCGACGACGAGGTCGCTGCGTCGCCGGTGGTGCTCGGATCGGTCCAGGCCGGTGCGCCGCCTGCCGGCGCGACCGCGGGAGCGACCGCCGCGGAGGTGTCGGACTCCGTGGACGACTCTGCCGTGGTTGTCGTCGGGGTACCGCCAGGCGGTTTCGTGGGGGACGGTGTCCGCGTGGTGTCGCCGAACGGCGCGACCGTCGTCTCCATTGGTGATGTATTGGCGGTCGCCGTCGAGGAGTCGCGCATCGTGAACACCCACGCGCCCACACCGACGAGCAGAGCGATCGCCGCTGCCGCAGCGCCGACGGTGAACAGTGAGGACCGGCGCTTGGTCTCGGACTCGTCTGCCGGTTCCGGCGCCGGCGAGCTGGCCCTGACCGTTCCGGTCGTCTCGGGAGGAGGCGGAGTGGCCGTGATCTTGGCGATGACGGTGGTGGTCTCGGTGTCGAGTTCGCTGCGCTTGGGCCCGGTGAGACGCGCGACGGGAAGAATCTGGGTGGAGCCCAGCAGATCCACCGACCCCGCGGCGGCAGCGAGCGCCGCGCCGCGCACCATCGTCTGGTGAGGCTCGGGTGCGAGTGCGCTCCGCACTCCCAGGCCGGTCTTGAAGGACTGGGCAACCAGCTGGGCCGCGGTGGGATCGATGGCTTCGTCGACGGTGACGACGATGGCGTCGAGATTGCTGACGAGCCATCCGAACGCCCCGAGGGCGGCGGACAGCTGCGCTGTCACGGACGGCGCGTCCTCTTCGGCAAAGCGGAACGACTTACCTGCCGCGACACCGGAGCGGACCAGGGTGACCGTCGAGCCCAGCGGATCGATGTGGTGGACGGCGATGAGCCGGCCGGTCTGGTGGGCGACCTGCGACTCGTACCACGCGGCGGCTGCCTCGGCGTCCGAGATGAGCGACACGTACCGCAATCCCACGTAGTCGAGTGCGTTGCGCAGGACGGCGACGGTCGACGGCGGCCACTCGGTGGGATGGGTCGCGACCGCGGTGTAGGGCTGGTCGCCGATGAGGCGGGCCGCGTCGGCGAGGAGGCATTCCATGGCCGTTGCCACGAGGTCTTCGGCGCGGGAGAGGGAGCCGTCGTTGGCGCGGACGCCGCCGGATCGGCCGATGCTGCTGACGAACTCGGTGAACGAACTGGTGGTTCCGTCGAAGAAGTCGTGGTCGCCGAGCGTCGCGGTGCCATCGGAGTGCAGGTGTACTGCTGTGCGCCGTTCGATGGGTGACGGGTCGGGTCGTCCGGGCGACGACGAGGTGACCGCAACCGACGACACGGAGTTGCCCACCCTCAGGCCTACGCCTACGGACATGCCGGAATTCCCCCAAATCTGGTCGGAGCTTGTGCAACGGGGACCGGCCGCGCCGGATCCGGGCGACGTGATGCTGCACAGTCTCCGCGGAAATGTACAGGCGTATGCGGACATAACGATAGGTGAATCTCGAAACCACCAGGTGGACCCGTCGGGCCGTCGCTTCAGGAGAGTATTCGGGCCCCGGCGGACGGAGCGCGGCGCCGACTTGGACTCCGTCGGACGAATGTGAAGACCATCACATCCGGGAACGATCCGGCCAGATCTTCGGTTGCATGTATCAGACAACTTGAGCTACCAAGGCTCAACTCCACTTGACTGAAGCGTCCGAAAGGGTGCAGTCTCGATTTGGCGAAGCCAAGTTGAGTCGAACAGGCTCAGGTTGGGGAACTGAACGTTCCGCGGTGCGACTCGCGTCGCGGTGAAACATTTTGGAGGAAATCATGGCTCGTGCGGTCGGTATCGACCTCGGAACCACCAACTCGGTCGTTTCCGTTCTGGAGGGCGGCGAGCCCGTTGTGGTCGCCAACTCCGAAGGTTCACGCACCACCCCGTCCGTCGTCGCTTTCGCGAAGAACGGCGAGGTTCTGGTGGGTCAGCCTGCCAAGAACCAGGCGGTCACCAACGTCGACCGCACCATCCGTTCCGTCAAGCGGCACATCGGGTCCGACTGGAACGTCGACATCGACGGCAAGAAGTACACCCCCCAGGAGATCAGCGCCCGCACGCTGATGAAGCTCAAGCGAGACGCTGAGGCATACCTGGGCGAGGACATCACCGACGCCGTGATCACCGTTCCGGCCTACTTCAACGACGCGCAGCGTCAGGCGACGAAGGAAGCCGGCACCATCGCCGGCCTCAACGTCCTGCGCATCGTCAACGAGCCCACCGCTGCTGCCCTCGCATACGGCCTCGACAAGGGCAGCAAGGAACAGACCATCCTGGTCTTCGACCTCGGTGGCGGCACGTTCGACGTCTCGCTCCTCGAAATCGGTGACGGTGTCGTCGAGGTCCGCGCGACCTCCGGTGACAACCACCTCGGTGGCGACGACTGGGACGAACGCATCGTCAACTGGCTCGTCGACAAGTTCAAGGCACAGCACGGCGTCGACCTGACCAAGGACAAGATGGCCCTGCAGCGTCTGCGTGAGGCTGCGGAGAAGGCGAAGATCGAGCTGTCGAGTTCGCAGTCGACGTCGATCAACCTGCCCTACATCACGGTCGACGCGGACAAGAACCCGCTGTTCCTCGACGAGCAGCTCTCCCGCTCCGAGTTCCAGAAGATCACCGGCGACCTCCTCGAGCGCACCCGCGCTCCGTTCCAGCAGGTCGTCAAGGACGCAGGGATCTCGGTCGGCGACATCGACCACGTGGTCCTCGTCGGTGGCTCGACCCGTATGCCCGCCGTCACCGATCTCGTGCGCGAACTCACCGGTGGTCAGGAGCCCAACAAGGGCGTCAACCCCGACGAGGTCGTCGCCGTGGGTGCGGCACTGCAGGCCGGCGTCCTCAAGGGCGAGGTCAAGGACGTGCTGCTGCTCGACGTCACCCCGCTGTCCCTCGGTATCGAGACCAAGGGTGGCGTGATGACCAAGCTCATCGAGCGCAACACCACGATTCCGACGAAGCGTTCGGAGACCTTCACCACGGCCGACGACAACCAGCCGTCCGTGCAGATCCAGGTGTTCCAGGGTGAGCGTGAGATCGCGGCGCACAACAAGCTGCTCGGCTCGTTCGAGCTCGGCGGTATCGCCCCGGCTCCGCGCGGCGTCCCGCAGATCGAGGTCACCTTCGACATCGACGCCAACGGCATCGTGCACGTCACCGCCCGCGACAAGGGCACCGGCAAGGAGAACACGATCAAGATCCAGGAAGGCTCCGGCCTGTCCCAGGAGGAGATCGACCGGATGGTGAAGGACGCCGAGGCGCACGCCGAGGAAGACCGCGCCCGTCGCGAAGAAGCCGAGGTCCGCAACCAGGCCGAGTCGCTCGTGCACCAGACCGAGAAGTTCATCAAGGACAACGAGGACAAGGTGCCGGCCGACGTCAAGGAGAAGGTCGAGGCAGCCGTCAAGGATGCCAAGGACGCTCTGGCCGGTAGCGACATCGCCGCGGTGAAGTCCGCCGTCGAGAAGCTCGCGACCGAGTCGCAGGCTCTCGGCCAGGCCATCTACGAGTCGCAGGGCGGAGCCGACGGCGCAGCTGCCGGCGACGGTGCTGCGGCAGGCGCAGACGATGTCGTCGACGCCGAGGTCGTCGACGAGCCGACCGATTCGGAGAAGAAGTGACGTCGGGTAAGCCCGAGCAGGAACCGGTGACCGTCACCGACAAGCGTCGCATCGATCCCGAGACCTTCGAGGTACGGGACGCGGCCGAGTCGAGTGAGGGCACCGGTGCCCCTGCCGAGGGCACCGTAGAAAACGAGGGCACCGTGAACGAGGGCGTCGTCGAGAACGGGGACGGCGAGGAGGTCCGCGTCGAGGAGATCGTCTCCACCGAAGCGGAACTCGCGGAACGTACCGCGGATCTGCAGCGCGTCTCCGCGGAGTACACCAACTACCGTCGCCGGGCCGAACGCGAGAAGGCCGCCATCGGCGAGTCCGCGAAGGCCTCGGTGGTGGCGCAGTTCCTCGACGTCGTCGACGATCTGGATCGGGCCCGTGCCCACGGCGACCTCGAATCCGGACCGCTGAAGGCGGTGAGCGACAAGCTCACCCGCATTCTGACCGGACTCGGCCTCGTCGGCTTCGGCGACGAGGGCGACGTGTTCGATCCGGAACTGCACGAAGCGGTCCAGATGGAAGGCGACGGCAGCAACCCGGTGCTGGGCACGATCCTGCGCAAGGGTTACCGCGTCGGCGACCGGATTCTGCGGCATGCGATGGTGACTGTCACCGACGGCGATCCGGCGGACACGCCGGAGCAATCGCCGTCCGACAGCGCCGGCACAGAGTAAGAACAACAAGAGCGAGAGGAGGAGACGCCCGGTGAGCCAGCGGGAGTGGATCGAAAAGGACTTCTACAAGGACCTGGGCGTCTCGTCCGACGCTTCGCAAGAAGACATCAAGAAGGCCTACCGCAAGTTGGCTCGGGATCTGCATCCCGATGCCAACCCCGGCGATGCCGCGGCCGAGGAGCGGTTCAAGTCGGTCAGCGAGGCGAACGCCGTGCTGTCCGACCCGGCCAAGCGCAAGGAATACGACGAGACCCGCCGGATGTTCGCGTCCGGAGGTTATGGCGGCGGCTTCCAGCCCAGCGGAGGCGGATTCTCCGGGGGCAGCACCACATTCGACCTCGGTGACCTCTTCGGGGGCGGCGGGGCCGGCGACGGTGGATTGGGCGACCTCTTCGGAGGGCTCTTCAACCGCGGTGCGACACCCGGGGGCGGTGCGAACCGCTCGCGGCCACGCCGCGGCGGCGACATCGAGACCGAGACGACCCTCGACTTCCGTGACGCCGTGCAAGGCGTCACCGTTCCGTTGCGTCTGACCAGTCCCGCGCCGTGCACCACCTGCCACGGCAGCGGCGCCGAGCCGGGCACCAGCCCGCGGGTGTGCCCGCAGTGCAACGGAAGCGGGATCGTCTCCCGCAACCAGGGCGCCTTCGGATTCTCCGAGCCGTGCGACGAATGCCGCGGTTCGGGCTCGATCATCGACAGCCCGTGCCGTGACTGCCGCGGCAGCGGCGTCCAGGAGCGCACCCGCACCATCACCGTGCGCGTACCTCCGGGCATCAAGGACGGTTCCCGCATCCGCCTCGCCGGGCAAGGCGAGGCCGGCCTGCGGGGTGCGCCGTCGGGCGACCTCTTCGTCGTCGTGCACGTCCGGCCCGACCGCGTGTTCGGCCGGGACGGCGACAACCTGACACTCGTATTGCCGGTCAGCTACGGAGAACTCGTGCTCGGCAGCACCGTGTCGGTTCCCACGCTCGACGGCCGGGTCGGTCTCAAGATCCCGGCGGGCACGGCCGACGGCCGGGTTCTGCGGGTGCGTGGCCGCGGCGTCCCCAAGCGCGGGGGCGGTGCGGGAGATCTGCTCGTGACCGTCAAGGTCGCCATCCCGCAGAAGCTCGACGAACAGGCGACGGAAGCGCTGCGCGATTATCTTCGTGCCGAAGAGGCCGGCGGATTCGACCCGCGTGAAGGATGGGCAGGTGCGTGATGAGCGATACGGGAACTCCCCGGAATCTCCCGCCGGATCCCGATGCGCGTGTCTATGTCATCTCGGTCGCCGCAGAACTCGCCGGGATGCACGCCCAGACACTGCGTAACTACGACCGGCTGGGACTGGTTACCCCGCACCGCACCAGCGGTGGCGGACGGCGTTATTCGCCGCGCGACGTCGAACTGCTCCGTGAGGTGCAGCGGCTTTCCCAGGACGAAGGTGTCAACCTCGCCGGGATCAAACGGATCATCGAGTTGACCAACCACGTCGAGGCACTGCAGCAGCGGGTCGCGGAACTGTCCACCGAGGTCGCGCAGTTGCGCTCCGCACGGCGTGATCTGGTGCCCGTGCCGCGCACCAACGCGCTGGTCGTGTGGAAGCCGAGGCACGCGCGCGAATCCTGACGCACAACAGCACAAACCCCCACGTCCGACAGGGCGCGGGGGTTTCGCTTTTCAGTTTCGCTTTTCAGGGGCGTGCGACGCCCGGTAGCAGCGGTGTCGGGAACCGCGGTGTCAGGAACTGCCCCGACCGATCGTGTACGTGACGTTCATGAACGGAAAGCCGGCATCGACCTGCGCGGCAGCGGTGTACGCATGCCTGTTGGCGCCGTCGATCCGCGTGCCGTCGGCATTGGCGATCCCCGTGCCGTGGTTACTGGCCATGAGCACGGCGGTGGCCTCGCCCGGCATCGTGTAGGTGACCTGCATGCCGAATCCGCGTCGATCGGCACTTCCCGCGGTCACGACTTCCGTTGTGTGCGCCGGGACGACGCTCGCCGGTTCGTTCACCCACTGCCCGTAGGGAATGGTCGCCGCGCCGAGCACCATGGGCGCGTCGGTGTCGTTGGTGACCGTCAGCGTGATGGTCGGCGCGTCTGCGGGAAGGGTCTCGCTGCTCGCCGCTGCGGGAGCAGTGAGGGTGGCCGCCGCAGTCAGGGCGACGGCGGCACATACGCGGGTGCGGTACTTCATGGTGCTCCTGCGGTCGACGAGTCGAGGCCGCCGGTTCGGGACGGCCGGCAAAGTGTACCCACGAGTACGGAGCAAGGGTAAGAGACGTCCGGGACCTGCTGTCAGGCCGGGACGAGATCGCTGACCTGGGCGACGAGTTCCAGCGACCGCAACCACGCGTCGCGTCCGGGAGCCGACGACACGACGATCAGTTCGTCGGCCTGCGCGCGCTCGGTAAAGCGGTCGAGGTAGTCGCGCACCTCGGCCGGGGTGCCCACCGCGGTGTTCTTCAGCATCGTGAGGACCTGGTAGCCGGCGGGGGAGTCGAGGAGCAGATCGATCTCCTCCTCGGTGAACGTGCGCCCACGCCCGACCATCTGCACGACGCGTGAACGCTTGGTGGCTTCGAACATCGCTGCCGCTTCGTCGGCGGTATCCGCGGCAATGACACCTACACCGGCGATGACGTACGGCTCCGGGTGCTGCTCGGACGGCTGGTACTCGCGGCGGTACAGCGTGACTGCCTCCTCGAGAGCCTGCGGCGCGAAATGCGACGCGAACGCGTAGGGAAGACCCAGCAGGGCAGCAAGTTTCGCGCCGAAGAGCGATGAGCCCAGAATGTACAGCGGCACATCGGTGCCCTTACCCGGAACCGCGTCGACACCCGGGATGCGCGAGGCACCCTTCAGATACCCCTGGAGTTCGAGGACGTCCTGGGGGAAGCTGTCGGCCGACGACGGGTCGCGTCGCAACGCCCGCATCGTCTTCTGGTCGCTGCCCGGTGCCCGGCCCAGCCCCAGATCGATGCGACCGGGATGCAGCGTCGCGAGCGTGCCGAACTGCTCGGCGATCGTCAGCGGCGAATGGTTCGGGAGCATGATGCCGCCGGCGCCGAGCCGGATCGACGACGTGTGCGCCGCGACGTGCGCGATCAGCACGCTCGTCGCAGACGACGCGATGGTCGGCATGTTGTGGTGCTCGGCGTACCAGATCCGGTGGTACCCCCACCGTTCGGCGAGCTGTGCCATCTTCACGCTGGCGTCGAAACTGTCGCGAGCGGTTTCACCCTCGCCGATATGGGCCAAATCGAGGATGGAGAGAGGAACAGTCACCGAGAATCCTTCGTCCGGGGCCCGCCACCGGCAGCTGGGCACACCCTGGGTGCAACCCGGGGTAGCCGCCCGCTATTCCGGGAGGCGGCCGTCACAGCCGGTCGAAGTGCCCATAGGTGCCGCGGTAGAACAGCAACGGGCCGTTGGACGGCAGCGCTGTCAGGCCGGTGACGCGTGCCACCACGATCGTATGGTCGCCGGCGTCGTGCTCCGTTTCCACGGTCGCCTCCACGCGGGCGAGCGCGCCGTCGAGGGCAGGGGCACCGTTGTCGCCGGGCACCCAGTCGACGCCGCGGAACTTGTTGCCACCGCTGACGGCGAACGCCGCGCACAACGTGCGCTGGCTCTCCGCGAGGACGTTGATGGCGAGAGTGCCGATCTCGCGGATGCGCGGCCACGTCGTGGACGTGCGAGCGGGGCAGAAGGAGACCAGCGGCGGGTCCAGCGACACCGAGGTGAACGACTGGCACGCGAAGCCGAGCGGCGCGTCGCCGTCGAGCGCGGTGATGACCGTGACTCCCGTGCAGAAGTTGCCCATCACGTCGCGCATCGTGCGCGGATCCAGCACCGCATGTTCTGCCGTCATCGAAGGGCTCCTCTCACCGTCCGTATTCCCTCCAGTGTCCGTCATGCTCGTGGGGGCTTCACGCCTGGTATCCCGCAGAGCGGGAAGGAAGCGGTGGTTGTCTGCCCCGGCGCCGGTCAACGCAACCCCGCGACGCCTACGCGAGCGCGTTCAGGGCCGGGCACCCGGGGTCACCAGGACGCAACGCGTGCCCGTGAAGATCGTGGGCATGCACTTGTTGCAGTGGATGCACAACGATCGGTGGCTCGGTTCGTCGGCAATCCGGTTGATCAGGTCCGGCTCTCGCAGGAGTGCGCGCGCCATGGCGACGAATTCGAAGCCTTCGGCCATCGCGGTGTCCATGCCTGCGCGGTCCGTCACACCACCCAGGAGAACCAGTGGCATCTTCACGGCCGCGCGGATCTGACGCGCGTCCTCGAGCATGTAGAGATCTCGATAAGGATATGACTTGAGAAAGTGCTTGCCTACGAGCTTCATTCCGGTGCGGACCGGCTCGCGCATCTCCGCGGCGAACTCGCGCAGGGGAACGTCGCCCTTGAACAGGTACATCGAGTTCAGGAGCGAGCTACCCACGGTCAGTTCGATGGCATCGAGTGAGCCGTCCTCTTCCAGCCACTGAGCCACCTGAACGGCTTCGTCGAGCCAGAATCCGCCCGGTACGCCGTCGTCCATGTTCAGCTTTGCGAGGATGGCGATCTTGCCCCCGACTGCTTCCCGCACTGTGCGCGCCGTTTCGCGTACCAGGCGCGCGCGGTTGGCGAGGGACCCGCCGTACTCGTCTGTGCGCTTGTTGATCTTCGGGCTGAGGAACGAGCTGGCGAAGTAGTTGTGGCCGAAGTGGAGTTCTACGGCGTCGAACCCACTTTCTACGGCATAGCGGGCTGCGTCACCGTGCGCCCGCCGAATGCGGTCGATATCGGCGAGGGTGGCGGCACGAACCATGCGCATGCCCAGCGGGTTGAACTGGCGGGTCGGTCCGAGTGCGGGCAGTCCGGTGCTGGCTTCGTTGGCGACGGGCCCGGCATGGCCGATCTGCGCGGAGGCCGCAGCGCCTTCTGCGTGGACGGCGTCGGTGAGGCGGCGCAAGCCCGGCACAGCGTCCTGCCGCATCCAGATCTGGTTCGCTTCCGTCCGACCCTCGGGCTGCACAGCGCAGTACGCGACCGTGGTCATTCCGACGCCACCTGCGGCGGGCCGGCGGTGGTATTCGATGAGATCGTCCGACACGAGCGCTCCGGGAGTCGCGGCTTCGAACGTGGCGGCTTTGATGATGCGGTTACGCAGGGTGATCGGGCCCAGCTTCGCGGGCGCGAGCACGTCGGGGATGTCACGATCCGTCACGGAAGGTCTCCTGGTCGAAGGCGGTGGACTGGCTGCGGTGGCTCATGGGCAATTCGCCGCTGCGGGCGACGGCGTCGATCGTGTCGCGTAATTCGGGGCAGGAGGGAACCCATGAGGGCGAGTGGCCAGTTCCGGCATCGGCGAGGAGGCGCGGACATGTCTGCGTGGCATCGGTGAGCCATTGAATGCTGGTGTGGGCCTCGCTGTACTTCTCTGCGAGTGCGCGGTTGCCGCAGGTGCGACAGGTTACGGGCTGCACTTGTCGGTCCGTTCCGTCAGCGCTCGAGCATGTCGCTCGGTGCCCAGAAGGCGCGCATGCTCGTAATGCTGCCCGCTGCGTCGAACGTCATGACGTCGATGGGCTCGATCTCGTAGGTCTGTCCGGCGACTTTCGTGGTGACCCGGAAGTGGAAAGCGGCGCTTGTGCCGCTGATCCGGAGAGTGTGCAGTTCCGTTGTGTTCTCGGTGCTTTCCACAGCTTTGTAGAACTCGGTGATTGCGGCGCGGCCGACACGGGGTTCGCTGCCGACGGGGTCCTCCAGTGCGGCGTCTTCGGTGTACAGCGCAGCGATGTCGGTGGCGGAACCGGAAGCCACTGCCCGGAGATAAGCGGTCACTGTGGCCCGAATTCGTTCCGGCAGGCCGGCTACGTCGGATGTTGTCACGGGTACTCCTGTATGCGTGGCGGGAGGGAGATCGATCGGCCGAGGCTATCGGTGTCGTTTCGCGAACGAGGGTTGGTCTCCCGCGGAGCGGGAGATTCGGACCGCACGTGGGGTACGGCCGTTGTTACGCTTTGACGGTGTCCGAACCTGAATCCGAGCAGTATCCAGCACTACCGCCTACGAGTTGGGCGGTGCTCGGAATGCTCTCGTTCGGGGAAGAACTGACCGGCAACGATCTGAAGAAATGGGCGGATTGGAGTATCGGGTTCTACTACTGGAGTCCGTCTGTCAGCCAGGTCTACGCGGAGCTCAAGAAGCTCGAGAAGCTCGGATTGGTGCGGTCCCGTCTGGTGAGTGAGCCTGGCACACGCGGGCGGCGGATGTACGCGATAACAGAGCCGGGAATCGACGCGGTGCGCACGTGGTCGCGTGAGGCGCCGGTGGAGGTACCCGTGCTCAAGCACAGCGTTATGCTCCGGATGTATATGGGTCATCTCAATGATCCGGACCAGCTGAAGGCAATCGTGCGCGACCACATCGTCAATCTCGAAGAGAAGTTGCGTCGTGCCGGTGAGCACGCGGAGCACTCCGAACGTGAACCGGGATGGGCGTTCTCGCAGATGAGCCTGCGATGGGCAGAGCGGTACTTCCGAGCCGAGATCGAGCTGTTCACCGAATTGCTCGACGATATCGACCGCGCGGCAGTGCAATTCGCGCGCAGCGACATCGACGACTTCGGTGTGCCGCGCCCGCGCAATCCCGGCAGCTGGAAGGGCGTGCCCGAAGGGCTCATGGGAGACCGGTTCGCCGGCTCCGCGCCCGCGAACGGTAACGACCCTCAGGCGTACTGAGGTTCCCGCGCACCGGTCGTCGACCGGACCGGCCGGCGGCGCTGAAGCGTCGGGGTGACGTGGTTGCGATCGAGGGAGCGCCGGATTGCGGTTGCTGCCGATCGGACGGGTGCGCCGAACCGATGATCGAAACGCAGATGGGCCAGCGGTCCGCACACCGAGACTGCGGCCACCGCGGAGCCGACGAGGCCGATCGGCACGGCGATACACCCGAATCCGGGTAGGGACTCCTCTTTTTCGTAAGCGATCCCGTTCTCGCGGATGTGTTCGAATGTGGGGCCGGGGGTGCCCTCGTAGGCGAGGAGGGCTTTGCCGAGGGCGGTGCTGTGCGCCGGACGACGTCCTCCGATGCGGGTGGGAACGGCCGTCGCGAGGCGGCCGCCTATCTTTTCGAGGTAGACGAGATCGTCACCTTCGAGGACTGCGAGGTGCACGACGAAGCCGGTAGCGCGATGGAGTTCTTGCAGGTGCGGCAACGCGGTGGAGTGCAGTCGGTCCTGATGGACGGCGAGTGAGCCGAGTTCCATCAACCGCAGCCCCAGCATGTAGTCGCGGCCCTCGCGGTGGAGCCATCGCATGGACACCAGCCGTTCGAGCATGCGGTGGGCCGAGGAGCGCGGCAGACCCGTATGGCGCACGATCTGGGCGAGCGTGAGACGACCGACACCGTCGAATGCGTCGAGTACGAGACTGACGCGGTCGAGTACCGCGCTGGGTGTCTGGTCGGGTCCGGACTGCATCGTCATGGGTACTCCTACAACCGCGGCGCCGTCGGCGCGGGACTTGGCTATTTCGATTAGGAATAGTGGCATACCGAACCCAAAATGTGAAGCGAGTCACTCCGGACGTCGGTGCCGCGTTCCACTGAGCGAACATCTCTCTGGCCCCCGTTCCGACGGCCTTCCTAGAGTCCGGTGAGTTTCCGGCTCGATTCCTCGATCACTACCCGCACATCGAACTCGAGTCTTCTGCGACACGGAGGTATCAATGACTGTGCCCGACAGCGAGGTCCGCGTTATCGAGTCGGCTCCGCCGCCCACCCGGTACGCGCGCGGCTGGCATTGCCTGGGTGTGCTCGACGAGTTTCGTGACGGCAAGCCACATGCTGTGGAGGCTTTCGGCTCGAAACTGGTCGTATTCGCCGACACAACGGGGTCGTTGCAGGTACTCAACGGTTACTGCCCCCACATGGGCGGCGACCTCACGCAGGGCACGATCAAGGGTGATTCCGTGGCGTGCCCGTTCCACGATTGGCGTTGGGCGGGAAACGGTCGGTGCTCGGGCATCCCGTACGCCCGCAGGGTTCCGCCTCTCGCACGGACGAAAGCGTGGAAGACTCTCGAGCGCAACGGGCAGCTGTACATCTGGCACGACCCGGAGGGAAACCCGCCGCCGCCGGAGGTCACCATTCCGGAGATCGAGGGATACGATTCGGGCGAGTGGACCGAGTTCACGTGGAACCGATTGACGATCGAAGGATCACACTGCCGGGAGATCGTGGACAACGTGGTGGACATGGCCCACTTCTTCTACATCCACTACTCGTTCCCGGTGTACTTCAAGAATGTCTTCGAAGGTCACGTCGCGAGCCAGAACATGAACTCCAAGCCGAGGTCGGACGTAGATCTGGGGACGAGTTACTCGCACGACGACGAATCGATCGGCCGTTCGGAAGCAGCCTATTACGGGCCGTCCTACATGATCGATTACCTCTGGAGTCCAACCCCGGTCGGCGAACTCGAGACGGTTCTGATCAACTGCCACTACCCCGTATCTCCCACCAGTTTCGTTCTGCAATGGGGGGTGGCCGTGAAGAAGCCGGCAGGCTTGACCGCGGAAGAGGCAACCGGGATTGCCCGGAGCTTCGCGAGCGGTGTCGAACTCGGCTTCGTCCAAGACGTCGAGATCTGGCGAAACAAGACGAAGATCGACAATCCGCTGCTGTGTGAGGAGGACGGTCCCGTCTACCAACTCCGTCGTTGGTACGAGCAGTTCTACGTCGACGTCGAGGACGTGACACCCGAGATGACGCGCCGGTTCGAGTTCGAGATCGACACGGAGCGTGCTATCTCCTTCTGGCAGAAGGAAGTTGACGATAACATCGCTGCCGGCAGGTTCGTCACGTCGGACCCGAGAATTGAGGCGTTCGTGGCGAGCGAAGACCGGTCTGCAGACGGCCCCTTTTGATATCGAACCGACCTGTCAGGACCCATCGGTCCACATGACCGAGTGAACGAGGTCTGCTGAGTTCCGTGAGCTCGGCAGGCCTCGTTCACGTAACAGCAAGAGGGTGAGCCCGGGTTCGTGGAGCAGCGTCGGTTCGCATGCGCGAATCGAACAGCGACCAGTGAGCCCGCCTCTTGCCGTCGCCGGCCGTAGTCCTCCACACCGTCATGGAGTGGGTCTGCATATCCGCATACCGCGATCGCCGGTGGTAATGCCGAAAGGTCGGCCGATCTCGTCTCCGTTCCGGCCCCGGATAGGCCAGGACTTGTTGCGCAAGGTGTGGTCCGTTCTCGTTGCGCGCAGGTAGAGCGGTTGCGGCGGCAAGGCCTCCGGCACAATCGACATCGACATCGAACACCGACACCGACGCGAGCAGGATCCAGACCCAGCTGTTCGGCGCGCTCGTGGACCCAGCACACCTCGCAGAGGACTCGTCGTGGGCAACGGGATACAGAGGTTCCGGAGCAAGGTGGTACCGACGTTGAGGACCACAGCATCTGCCGCCGCCGCGACCTCGCGCGAAGGGGATCGAAGAATCGATTGAGTCCATGATCGTGCCTCCCCCGTGGGACCAGACGAGGGCGGTCGGCGCGGCCCGTGTGGGTGTGGAGTGGGGGTGTAGATCCGTACGGGTACAGGGCCGTGAGGGCCGTCGACTTCGAGGGAGTGAACGGCGCGAATGTCCGGTCCGGGAGATCGATTCGAGCGATCGACGGCTTAGGTCGATTCCATTGGCCCGCAGAGACACGATATGCCGTTCGCGCATCGCGACGATGACCGAACGGACGTCCGGATCGTAGATCCGGTCATCCGCGGCGGGCCGGGCGGTCATCGTGTTCTTCTCTCCGGGGTGGCGAAAGCGCCGGGGTACGTCGTCATCGGATGACGTTGTCGCCGATTGCGCAAAAGGTATGACACACCCGGTCGAGGACCACAGCCTCCGGGCACTCGGGATCGAACCAGCGGTCCACGACGCTCCAATGGATCGGATGTTCGAGGTACTGGCCCATGAGTGACGCGCGATCTGTGAACTCCTGTTCCCACACGTGAGTCCACTCGACAGGCCCCACGGACTTCTCCACGCGGTTGAGCCGCCATGCACCGATGGACGGGATGTACCGGGGCATTCTCAGCAAATCCTGCTCGAAACGTTCGACGGTCGCTTCCGTCGTGCCGGGAGCGACTCGCAGCAACAGCGCACGGTAGACGCTCCGAGGAACGCCGGCGCGCGACTGCCCCGGGGATGGGTGATACTGCACACCGTCGATTCGGGAGACCCCGGCGGCGTCGAGAGCGTCGTCGAGCGTACCGACAACCTCGGCCGCACCGTCCGTCACCGGGAGTTGCAGGTGGACCAGCAGTTCACCACCGTTGATGACTCCTGGCAGTGTCGGAGATACCAGGTGACACGGGATTCGGAGGTCCTTCACCGCGAGACGGGTCTTCTCGATGTATTCGGCGCGGTCCGAGCTGTCGGCGTTGTCGTCGAAATGGACGACACGGGTCACGTTATACATCGTTCAATCCCTTTATTGCGCCGGCTTCGGCGGCCATGGTGCGAGATCGTTCCACGATCAATTCATCGATCTTTTTCCACCATATTCCGAGCCCGGGGTCGCGGCGGCCTCGCCGAGTCATTTCCCACCATGCTTCGGTACCTCTGACGGTCCATGTGATGGTGACGGTATTGCAGGCGTCGTCGATCCAGATCGGGGGGCTGACGAGGACCCGATCGAGTGTCATTCCCCGCGTGCGCCCTCCGGGTACATAGTCCGCGACGTACGCGTCGACGAACTGACGGGCACACCCGGGTTTGGTGACCACACGGTCGATCACATATATCGTTTCGTCTGCCATGGCGAGAACCCTACGGTCGTGAAAAGCACTGTGGCACGGTCACCTCCCGCCTTGCGGGACAGGTTTCCGAGTCGATCGAACGGATACCTCGGATCCTTCGGCTTCAGCCGTCGGCACGACTCTCCGTCAAGCTGAATCGGATACTGCGGGAAAATGGCACGCCACAAAGTGCTCGGGTCGCATCTCACGGATCTGTGGTTCTTTTTCGGCGCAGACCGTTTCTGCTCGCGGACACCTGGTGCGGAAGCGGCACCCGCTCGGGGGGTCGATGGGTGACGGTAGATCTCCGGACAAGATGATCTCCGTGGCCTCGGCATCCGGGTCTGGTTCGGGGATGGCCGACAACAAAGCTTCGGTATACGGGTGCAGGGGTTGCGCGTAGAGCTGGTCGGGTGCTGCGACCTCACAGATCTTGCCGAGGTACATGACCATCACGCGATCACTGACGTTCTTGACGACGGCGAGGTCGTGCGCGATGAACAGCAATGTCAACCCGTAGCGGTCCTTCATATCCGCGAGCAAATTGAGGATCTGTGCCTGAACGGACACGTCGAGGGCGGACACGGGTTCGTCGCATATGACCAGCTCGGGCTCGACGACCATGGCGCGGGCGATGGAAATACGTTGGCACTGTCCACCCGAGAACTCGTGCGGTCGGCGGTCGCCCGCCGTCTCCGGGTCGAGGCCGACCACAGAGAGTATGTCGTCGACCATTGCCCGCTTCTCGGCACGACTGCGATCACCTGCCACGTCGAGACCCTCGGCAACAATGTGCCGAACCTTCCGAAGAGGATTGAGGGACGAAATCGGGTCTTGAAAGATCATCTGCACGGTGCGGCGTACGGACCTCAGCTGCCGCCGTGACATACCCGTCAGGTCGATGCCCTTGAATCGGACCTCGCCGGAGGTGGGCGGCGGCAATTGCATGACGGCCTTGGCGACTGTCGATTTGCCGCAACCCGATTCGCCTACGACTCCCAGTGTTTCTCCACGTCGCACGTCGAAACTGACGTCCGAAACGGCGTGTACCTTCCCGGCCCGGCCGGTGTCGTACTCCACGACCAGATTTCGCACGCTGAGCAGAAGATCCTCGCCGTCATGTTCGCGCAAATGTGCCGTTCCTGTCCCTGCCATCTACCCCACGCTCCTCGAGTCGACCGGAAGGCCGGCGGCGGTCCGTCCGTCGTTCAGGTTCGTCTCCCAGGCGACGTCGCCGGCAGGTGTGCTTACGGGAAAGAAACACGCATACCGGTGCCGATCACCGGTCGTAGCCTGAGAATTCAGCGCCGGTGTCTCTGCGAGACAGCGTGGTCGGGCGTGTGGGCAACGCGCCGCGAACGCACACCCGGGTGGTGGATCGACGACAGTGGGGGGACGTCCCGGAATCGCCCGGAGCCTGGTGTGGCTCGGATCGGAGATTCGCGGTATCGATCTCATCAGAGCACGCGTGTACGGGTGCCGCATCTCCCGGAAGAGAACTCTCGTCGGCGCCTGCTCGACAACCCGCCCCGCGTACATCACAGCGATATCGTCGGACCGGCCCGCCACCACACCGAGGTCGTGCGTGATGAGAACCATCGCCATGTCGTTCTCCCGCTGCAGCCGCTGCAACAATGTGAGGATCTGGTGTTGCACCGTCACGTCGAGTGCTGTCGTCGGCTCGTCCGCGATCAGCAAGCGTGGAGAGCAAGCCAGCGCCAGCGCAATCACCACCCGTTGACGCATACCGCCGGACAGGTTGTGTGGGTACTGATTCAACCGTTTTCGAGGTTCTGGTATGCCGACCCATTCGAGCAGTTCCTCAGCCCGGAGCAGGGCATCGGACTTGCTGATCGGAAGATGACGGCGGAGTGTTTCGGTGAGTTGCGCACCGATCGTCAGCACTGGAGTGAGTGATGTCATCGGATCCTGGAACACCATCGCAAGCTGCGCGCCCCACAACCGTCGGGATTCATCGCGTCGGAGGGCGGCGATGTCGCGACCCTCGAACTCGATGCGAGAGCCCCGCTGTACAACCGCACTGGGGGCCAGGATGTTCATCACCGTCCGCGCGAGCACCGACTTGCCCGAGCCCGACTCTCCGACGACGCCGAGTGTGCGTCCCTGCGTGACGTCGAGCGTGACACCGTCGACCGCCCGGACCATTCCGCGAGGCGAATCGAACCAGACGCGAAGGTCGGTCACCGACAACGTCGGTGTATCGGTTTCGTGTGGTCGCTGTCGTAGCTCAGTCACAGCGCCTACGTCCCTTCCATCGGTTGTCATAGCGAAGACTCCCGTCCCACGCGATCACGTGCCCAGTCACCGACCCGGTTCAAGGCGAATACGGTGAGGAAGAAGAAGACACCTGGCACCAGCACCAGGGCCGGATTCTCGTACAAGCTCTCGCGACCCGCGGCAATCATTCCGCCCCAGCTGGGCGTCGGTGGGGGCACACCCAGACCCAGGAAGCTGAGCGATCCCTCGGCAACGACGAGGGTTGCCGCGACTACGGTGGCGAAGGACACGACCGGTAGGAGCACGTTCGGGAGTATTTCGCGCGCGAGTATTCGAAAACTGCTCGTACCCATCGATTTCGCCGCAGTCACGAAATCCCGTTCGGCATACGCGATGGTATTGGCGCGGGCAATGCGCGCGAATGTCGGTGCACCCACCACGCCGAGTCCGATTGCGAGTGTCACCGCACTCGGTTCCCGAAGTGCCACAAGTGCGATGAGCAGGATCAGCGGAGGGAAGGCAAGGATCGTGTTCGTGGACAGATCGAAAACCACGTCGAACGCGCGCCGGAAGTAGCCGGCCACCAAACCTCCTGTCGTACCGACGAGCATCGCGAGCAGAGTTGCGCCGATTGCCACCGACAGCGAGATCCGAGCCCCATGTAGCGCACGGCTCAATTGATCGCGACCGAGCTGATCGGTACCGAGTACGTGTCCGATGCTCTGGAAAGCCGGTAGCGAATACTTGTCTCCGATGACATCCGGCGCCGGGAGCGGCAGCAGGTCGACGAAGACCGCGGCCAGGACGATTGCCACCAGCCAGCACATCCCGAAATACGCGCCGATGTCACGGCCTCGCCTGCGGCGACGTTGTACCGGCCCGAGTGTCGTGGTTTGTGGCGGACGCTCCGTCAGGAGCGCGCCTGCACCGGTAGGGAGAACAGTGGTGGTCGACTCTGCCACGCTGACCGATGTCGTCTCGTCCGGGCTGTGGGTCACGAGATCCTCACTCTCGGGTCCAGAAGCGGATAGGTGAGGTCGACGAGGGCATTGAGCAGGACGTAGGCGACAGCGACCACCAGCACGATGCCCTGCACGAGGAGATAATCCCGGCCGGTGATCGCGGTGACGACCAATGTGCCCAGCCCGGGTAGTGAGAACAGGGTCTCCACGATGACCGTTCCTCCGATCAGACGGCCGAGCGACACGCCCATCACAGTGAGGAGGGAGAAGGCCGACGGGCGTAACGCGTGTGCGAGCAGGATCCGGGGCGTGGAGAGACCGCGGGCGCGGGCGGACAACACGAAATCCTGCTGCAGGGTGGCCACCATGTCGTTGCGCAGGAGCCGGATGAATCCGACGGTCTCGACCGCAGCAAGGGTGACGACGGGCAGAATCAAGCTGCGTATATGGGGTACCAATCCTTCGGACAACGGCGTCCATCCGGTGACCGGCAGCGCAGAAAGTGTCACGGCAAAAACGAACACAAGCAGCACGCCGAGAAGGAAGCTCGGGATGGACAGGGTGACCGAGCACACGAATGTCACGATCCGGTCGACGACGCTGCCCGGTCGGTAGCCGGAATATACGCCGATCGGAACCGCCACGAGTAATGCCAGCACGATCGACAGGGCTGCGAGTTCCAATGTGACAGGGAGTCGTTCGAGCACGGATTCTGTCACCGGTACCTGTGACTGCATCGAACGACCGAGGTCACCTTGCAACGCGTGGCCGAGCCACGTGAAGTAACGCTCGGCCGACGACCCATTCAGGCCGAATCGTTCCTCGGCGGCGGCGCGCATTTCCGGCGTCGCACCTTCCGGTAGCACCGCCGCAAGGCGGTCGCCGGGAATGAACTCCAGGAGAGCGAACGTCGCCACGCTCACCAATACCAACACAGTTGCGAGTCTGGCGGCGTATCGCGCTGTGGCTCTGTGTATCAACCGATCGTCCTTCCGCTCCTGTATCCGGCAGTTTTCGTGCTGCTACCGACCGATCCACGCCAATTCCGGCCGGAACCAGTACTGGTATGCGGCTTCGACTCCCTGGACGTTCGCCGGGCTGATCAGATCTGTTCTGGCGTGGCGCCAGAAGCGGTAGGCGGTGGTATCGACCAGCTCGTTGATGGCGGTCTTGTACGCGTCCTGCACGACCTGAGGGTCGTTCGAGGTGCGCGTGAGATCGAGTGCTTCGTCGACGACGGGATTGGAGTATCCCGAATTGTTGGATGATCCTCCGGTACGGAAGACCTTGTACAGGTTGTCGGGGTGAGCGCCCCCGAGCGCGCTGACGATCAGGTCGTAGTCGCCGGTGGTGAGAGCTGTCGCAAATGCCGCTCCCTCCAGAGGAGTGATACGTACCCGCAAGCCGTCGACCTGTTGGAGCTGACTCTGGATCAACTCCGCGGTCTGGTTCAGAACGGGGCTTCCTGCTGTGATCACGTAGCTGAGCTCGATCTCACCCCTTCCGGTGCGGGCACGGTATTCATCGATGAGCTGCTGGGCTCCTTCGACGTCTCGCTCGGGCCACGCCGAGCCGGCGTCGTAGAGCGCACTGTCCTCAGGGGTGAATCCGGTTGCGACCGGCTCACCGGGATACACGGCGCTCATGATCTGGTTGTTGTCGATCAACTTACCCATTGCGGTGCGCACGCCCTGATCGGCCAGCGCGCCGCGGTGGCTGAGCCGAATCCCCGTTCCGCCGAGCAAAGTCGCATGCGTGACATTCATACCGGCGTTCTCGGCGCGCTCGGCGTACTTCTGAACCGTCACCGCCATGACATCGACCTCTCCGGCTTGGAGTCCGTTGAAGCGCTGATCGTCGGCGGGAATCGTCTTGATCACCAGCTGGTCGACGTAGGGGCGGGGTTGATCCCAGTAACTCGGATTGCGGTCGAGTGTCATCTCGGTACCGCGTGCCCAGGAGGCAAGGACGAACGGCCCTGCACCGACCGGATTGTTTCCGAAGTCGGGGCCTTTCTCCTGGATAGCTTTGGGGGAAGCGATATATGCGAGTGCTTCGGTGAGATCGAAATCGAGCTGATGATTGACATTCTTCGCGGTGACCACAATGGTCGTCGGATCGACGACCTCCCAATCGATGGTCTTGGCCGCGGAAGCGCTGGGGGACAGGAGTGCTGGATCGAGAATGCGCTTCCAGTTGAAATCGACGGCGGCTGCGTCGAACGGGGTGCCGTCGGTGAAGGTGAGGCCGGGGCGCAGTTTCAGCGTCCACGTCTTTCCGTCCTCCGTGGTGAACGACTCGGCCATTCCGGGTTCGATCTCGGCTGTTTCGGCGTTGTAGTAGAGCAGAGCGCCGTAAACCGCTTGGCACGGTCCCACACCGATGCCGATCGCGCACGTCGCCGGATCGATCGATTGGGACTCTGTGTTGTACGAGTACGCCAGGGTCCCCCCGCGTTGGGGCTCACCGGACTGCGCGGCGGCGGGAGACGTGCTCGCACCACCACAGGCAGATACGAGCAGGATTGCCGCAGCGGCCGTGCTGACCGCCGCAGTGGCGCGGGATCGGATCTTCACAGGGCACTCCTTACACAGGGCACGTGGGCCCGAGATGTTGCGAAAGGGGGATCAACAGAACCTCGACTGGATTAGGTCACGAGGCGCCCTGCGGAATGAACCGACTGTTCCATTGAGCGGGCAACCGTGTCCCGGGTCGATCCGAAGTAGGTACGTCGTCCGGGGCTGTGCGACACCGGCCCGCGGGTGTTCGAGCGAACCTTCATCTCAGCGTGGTTGGGGGAACGGCGGCCGGGTCGCGATCCCGATCCCATCGGGTCTCCCGCCTGGTGGACTCCTGCCTCGGCTCAGGGCAGCGTCATGTCTAGCGTGACACGAAGTCACCCGCCATGGCCGGGCGACATTCAACGTAGAGAGGAACTCCTGTGACGACCCTCGAGCGCCATCCAATGGTCCCTGCTGCGCCGCCGTCCCTGATCGAGGACTTCTACACTCCCGAGGAGATCTCGGCCCTGTTCTCCGTCATCCGCGAGAACGGCCCGTGGCGTTTGATTCTCGCGCACCACTTTTCCTCGACCGAGGAGTATCTCGCGATATCTGGGGGCAAAGATCGCAAGCCCGACGCGAAGCTGTCCGACTTCGTGGCACCTGTGTTCCGGGGTTTCCTCGGCAACGACGGGGTCGTCTTCTATCCCGAGCTGCACGACATCTATTTCGGTCGGAAGTTGCTCGACACCGCCAGGAGCCTCCACGGAGCGAAATACGGTATGGCACACGACCTTTTGTTCAATCTGTGCGGACCGTCCCATAGCTTCGACGCCGGACACTTCGACACCGCGGTGTTCCGCGGAATGGGCTTGTTCAACACTCCGATCTGGTTGCTGGCAATCATGTCCAAGTGCGGACTGTTCGACGAATGGGAGGTCAAGTCCGCGCAGGTCCTCACATACTTCAACAAGTCCGACATCGACGGTGGCTTCACCTACTGGCCGGACGGGCCGGACCGCGCTCCCGCTCGGTTCGCTGCACCGTTCTGGAACACCGCATTCCTCACCGACAACTCCCGGATGTACCACCGCCGTGAGGGGAACGGTTCCAGGGACCAGCGCGACTACCCCGGTCTGGACCTGACGTCCGAGTTGTATGCCGGCCCCGACGGGGAATGGTCGATCAGGAACGGAGACGAGGAGATCCGGCGGTTCGGGGACGAGGATATGCGCATGCTCATCCACTACACCGCACTGTTGTTCGACGATCTCAGCGAAGTTCGCCGTTTCCAGGACCATACCGACGACCTCGACCCGGAGAAGGTGTTCGGTATGTTGATCGAGGATATGCGTTCACAGGGCACCGATGTGGTAGAGCCGGGCGACCCGATGAACGATGCAGCGTTTGTTGCGAAGCTGACCGATTTCTACAGCATGTCACCGAGTCGGTACCCGGCCGAGGCTCCTCTCGACGCGCGTTGACCTGCATCGATATTCGAAATCCTGCGGGAATACCGTCCTGCGTCATCGGACGGTATTCCCGTACAGGGAAAGCTCGGGAGCAAAGGCCCGTGCGCCTTGCGGGGTTCACAGGTTCTGCACGATTTCGATGAGGTGGCCCTCGGGGTCTTTCACGAACGCCACCGCGAATCCGAGTTCCGGCATCTGCTCGATCTTGGTGTGGACAGTTCCTCCCGCTGCCTCGACGGCTCGCACAGTGTCTTCGAGGTTGGGGACGTTGAATCCGACCACGGCCTCGCCCTGCGCCGGTGTGGGGCGCTCGGGATAGCGCCACACGATCAGTGACGAATCGTCGCCGCGTCCGCTGGTGAGGATGATCTCCTCCACGGCGTCCCGGCCTGTACCGATGGTAAGTCGGTTCTTTTCTCTCATCTCGAATGCTGCACGGTAGAAGGAGGCTTGGGCTTCGATGTCGTCGACGAAGATCTTGGTGAAAGCGAAGCGCTTGTCGCTGGTCATGGTCCGTCCTCGAGGTTGGGGTGACGACCGAGATCGTCCGAGCCGGGTCATCTCGTGTCTCTATAAGGCCGGTCGAGATCGTGGAGAGCAAAGCACCCTCCCGCTGAGTGATCGACTGCGCCCGGCAGGGAAGAACCTGTTTGCTACAAGACGGCGCATCGAAGGACCGGGACGATGTTCGTCCGATCGCAGCAGGGAACGAATGCGGCGACGTGGTGATTACTGTTCCCTTCAGTGGCCTTCCGTGCTTCGTCCGCGGATCGGGGAATCAGGCTGGAAGGTGAGCGATTTTCCGATGATCCTGTCGACGAATGGTTCGGCGTTATGGGAAGGCCGAATGCGGTGCAGGCCTGCAAGGCACTACCTGTCCTGATCTGCCGTTCACCAAAGACAAGAGAGGCTTCATGAACCATTCGGCCCCTACTCCTGGCGATCTCGCTGCCCTTCTGGCGGCATGGTGGTTCCACTACGACGAGTGGAACCCTGTGGCACTGCGGGCATTGATGACCGACGACATCAGCTTCACCTGTGCAAGCGACACCGGAACCACTGATTACGAAGACTTCATACGAGCCGATCTGCACGGAGCGGACGACGTCATGGCGTGGAAAACGGACCACCGGAGCAACAGCCCGTACCCACTTCGGCACAACGGCACCAACGTCTTTCCGACCGGCATCGAGAACGGTGAACTCTCCTTCGCGTCGTACATCTTCGTGACCAAGATCATCGACGGCAAGCCTCACAACGTCTCGAGCGGTGTGGTGCGCGGCACTGTGCGGACGACGGACACCGGACCGGCGTTCAGCCGTGTCGAGGTTGTGCTCGATACACAGGATTCGGTGCGATACGCCGACCACGTCGTGGCTGAGGTGCGGTGGCGAGTGGACTGATCGATTCGAAGTCGAAGTCGAAAGTCGGAAACGAGCCCGCCCGGAACCGGATGTTCCTCGTACGAAACGGAATATGTATGTCTTTGTCCCCGGACGCCCAGCGAGTGGTCGATGCTTCGGCTGCTCGGATGGCGAAACCGATGCACCTGATACCTGTCGGTGAGCTGCGTGCCTTACTGGCGGCAGGGGCGATACCGGCGACAACACCCGTTCACCACCGAGAAGACGTCGTCGTGTCTTCTCCTGCGGGCGGAGTGCC
This sequence comes from Rhodococcus sp. 7Tela_A2, assembly GCF_049311045.1. Lineage (NCBI taxonomy): Bacteria > Bacillati > Actinomycetota > Actinomycetes > Mycobacteriales > Nocardiaceae > Rhodococcus > Rhodococcus sp. 7Tela_A2. The sequence continues at coordinate 27,087 of NZ_JAXION010000041.1, forward strand.
GGTACGGGTTTACCGGCCATCCGACGACATGGGTCTTCCTGTGGTGCAGTGGATGCACAGCGGTGGTTTTGCCGTCGGCGGCCTTGACCAGAACGAAGAGTATCTCCGCAGACTCTGCATCGCGGCGCGGGTGGTCGTCGTTTCGGTCGACTACCGGTTGTCGCCGGAGAATCCGTATCCGGCCGCACTCGACGATTGCCGGACCGTGTGGGAGTGGATCCGGTCCAGTCCGGTCGAGTTGGGGGCAGCTGATGTCGAGAACTCGGCGCTGGCCGGTGAAAGTGCCGGTGGTTCCCTGGTATTCGCTCTCAGTTGCCAGCTGAGAGACACGGGGCTTCCGCTTCCGGTAGCGCAGGTCAGCCTGTATGGGGGCGCGACGATGGAGATCACCAATCCTGAACACGAGACGGTACTGCTCTCACCTGCCGACTGCCGGTGGTTCTGGGACATGTACGCGCCGGAGGGGGCCCCCCGCGACTCGCCATTCGTCAATCCCGGTCTCGCCACGGACCTGGGCGGACTTCCTCGCGCTTTCGTCGTCACGGCCGAAGTGGACCCCACGCGGGACGGTACCGAGGAGTATGCGTACCGAATGCAGGCCGCCGGTGTCCCGGTGGAACTGCAGCGCTACGACGGCATGATGCACGGCTTCGCCACGATGATCACTGTGCTGGACCCGGCCAGAGAACTTTTCGAGCGCATCGTGGAGTATCTGACCCGGGTGCTTTCTCCCACGCTGCGGTGAATATGAACCCGGAACGAGGACGCCGCCCACTCGGCGGGAGGCTCCCATTCGTCACCGTTCGGGAATCCGTTTCGTCCGTCACGAGATTCCGCGGGACGCTGCAGTTCACGGCCCGGATCGTGCTCGTACGGTGGTGAATTCCTCCGGAACCCGTGTGGACGGTCGCCCCTACGGGGAGTCTCCACATGGCCGATGTAGTTGCCGGCACTGCCGTCGAGGTCGCCGAAACCGGTGCGCGCATCATCGAACCCCGCGCAATCGCCGGCGGCTTTTTCTCGGCCGGAGTGCCCTCGTCGGCCGGTGCTGCGACCTGGGCGGGCGCATCGTCTGCACTACCGGTCATCGTGATTCCTGACCGAGGGGCGGATGGTGGTGGCCGACGGGCGGATCTGCTCAGTGGTTCGCGAGGTCCGCGGCTACGCAACGCTGCCAGATCTCCCCTGCGGCTACGCGAAGGGGAGCGACCATCTTCTGGTGTTCGAATGCACCGACCGGCGCAGTAACAGAGATTGCGGCGAAATTGCCGTACATGTGATCCGGCGGCCCGATCGACACCCCGACACATGCGATGCCGGAGTACGTCTCACCGCGGTCGAAGGCTGCACCACGATCGCGCGCCTGCGCAAGTTCCTCGTCGAACCTGGTCGACTCCGCCTGGGGCGGGGACGCGACCGCGCTCGGGGCGCGGAGTCCGCGGGGCCAGTGGCAACCGTGGACCGCCCAGTACGCCATGATGATCTTCCCGCCCGGGGGCAGGGGGGGGGGGGCGCGTGCCCCGCGGGCCGAGGGGGGGGGGCGGGTGGCGCGCCCGTTCACTTTGGCAAGGTAGACGATGTCACCGCGATCGATCACTCCGAGTTGAATGGTGAATCCCGTTCGCTGAGCGAAGGTGTGCATCACGGGGCGCGCGTGATGCAGGAGTCGGTTCTGGTTGAGCGCTGCTTGGCCCATCTCGTATGCCTTCACGCCGAGTTCGTACGTCTGCTCGGGGGATCGGGCAAGCCACCCGGCATTGGCGAGTTGTTCGAGCAGGCGATGCGCCGACGATCTGGGGAGCCCGGTTCGTGCGGTGACCTTTGCCAGTGTCATCGGTCCGGCGCTCAGGGCCTCGAGAACCAACGACACCCGGTCCACCACGGAAACCGGTACCTCATCGGGGTGCGACGTGCTCAACTCGTCCTCCTGGCCGTGCAGTAATTGTGCTTCAGATCACCATAGGTTCCCGGTGTGTGGCGTATCTATCGTGGGTGACCGTGCCACGCGGGGGGAAGGCCTCCGAAATCGACCTCCCGCACAACGGGAGACCGACATCACAGGCGCTCGCTGCTTCGTCAAGCTGACGACACCCACTTGCGGGAAGTTGTCGCGATCAGTCGATCAGGAGGCCCAGTGAACGCTACCGTCCCAGACGGCGAGGTTCGCGTCATCGACACGGGTGGGCCACCGCAACGTTACGCACGTGGCCGGCACTGCCTCGGGCTGGTGCGCGACTTCGCCGATGGAAAACTTCATCAGGTCGACGCATTCGGGACGTCGCTTGTCGTGTTCGCCGGTGAGGACGGGCGGCTGAGCGTCCTGGACGCCTACTGCCGCCACACGGGCGGAAATCTGGCGCAAGGACCGGTCAAGGGGGACACCATCTCGTGTCCGTTCCACGATTGGCGTTGGCTCGGTGACGGCCAGTGTGCCGAGATGCCTTATGCCCGCCGGATTCCTCCGATTGCTCGCACGCGTGCGCGGCAGGTGGCGGAAGTGAGCGGCCAGTTGTTCGTGTGGCACGACCCGCAGGGCGGTAAACCGTCGGCCGAACTCGCGATACCCAAGATCCCCATCTACGGCAATCCGGGCTGGACCGACTGGGTTGTTCGAAGGGCACACGGCCGCACAGGTGATGCGCTCGAAGCCGAGAGCGGACGCGCAGGTGTCAGCCAGTCCACGAACTACAGTTACGAAAGCCCTTCGTCCGCAACGTACTACGGCCCCTTGCCGTGCGAAGGGGACGGTTCGTTTACCAGCTCCGCCGCTGGTAAGAGCACTTCTACGTCGACATCGAAGACGTGCGTCCTGAAATGATCAACCGTTTCGAGTTCGAGATCGATACCGAGCGCGCCCTGGCGAGCTGGCAGACCGAAGTGGACGAGAACTTCGCCGCAGGACGCAGCGTCTTCTAGGCAGTCCCGGTGAGTCGGGAGACCGCCTCGCGATCCACCGCCACACTTTCCCATTCCGCACAGGAGAACTACATGAGCTACGAAGTGCTCGAAAAGATTGTCGCAATCGGCGACGTGCTCGGAGCGGGGGCCGAGGAATCCGATTCCTTGGGCCGCCTGACCGATGACATGGCCAAGAGCCTGAAGAGTGCCGGCATCATCCGATTGCTGCAGCGCAAGAAGTACAACGGGTACGAGGCACACCCGCGTGAGTTCGCCGAGACCGTGATGAAGACCGCGAGCATCTACGGATCCGCAGGGTGGGTCGGCGGCATCGTCGGCGTCCACCCGTGGCAACTCGCCTTCGCAGACCCCAAGGTGCAGGACGAGATCCTGGGCACGGACTCCGACACCTGGCAGGCCTCGCCCTACATGCCGGGCGGCGTCGCAATCCCCGTCGACGGCGGATACAGGATGACCGGCCGGTGGCAGTTCTCGTCCGGAACCGAACACTGCGACTGGATCTTTCTCGGAGCGATGGTCGGCGGCAACGACGGAAAGCCGACGATGCCACCCACGGGCCTGCACGTGATCCTTCCCCGGTCCGACTACGAGATCGTCGAAGACTCCTGGGACGTCGTCGGACTACGCGGAACCGGTAGCAAAGACATCGTGGTCAGGGATGCATTCATTCCCGGCTATCGGGTGATGAACGCCGGGGAGGTGATCGACGGGACCGCAGCCAAGGAATACGGCGTGACCGAAACCCTGTACCGGATGCCGTGGTCGACGATGTTCCCGCTCGGTATCACCGCGGCGACCATCGGCATCTGCGAGGGCGTTCTCGCCGCCGGGATCGACTACCAGCGCGGCCGGGTCGGAGCGGCCGGAACGGCAATCAAGGACGATCCGTACGTGCTCCACGCACTCGGTGACGCCGCCGCGGAAATCGACGCGGCCCGTCAGCAGCTCCTCGCGAACGTCGACCGCATCTGGGACGCCGTCGACGCGGGCAAGGAGATCGACTTCGAAACCCGTGCGGCCTCGCGGCGCAACCAGGTGCGGTCGGCGTGGCGCGCCGTGCGCGCTGCCGACGAGATCTTCGACCGGTCCGGCGGCAATGCGCTACGCATGGACAACCCGTTGCAGCGGTTCTGGCGCGACGCCCACGCCGGCCTGCACCACGCCATCCACGTCACCAGCACGACGTACCACGCCTCGGCAATGGCCTCGCTGGGCGTCGAGGTGCCGAACGGTCCTCTCCGCGTGATGATCTGACGCTTCTTCTGCATTACCGAAAGGAAAAAACTGTGACTGAGATCAAGGGCCTCGGATACGTTCGCGTCCAGGCCACCGACATGGATCGCTGGCGCGAACTCGGATTCGACGTGCTGGGTTTTGCGCCCGGAACCGGTCCCGAGGACGACGCGTTGCACTTCCGCATGGACGAAAGGCCCGCTCGAATCACCGTCGAACCCGGCAACGCCGACCGGGTCACCGCGGTCGGCTGGGAGGTTCGCGACGCTGCTGCCCTGCGGGCACTGACCGACCGGCTCGGCTCCGCAGGATGCGAGTACACACCGATGCCGTTCGAAACGTGCGAGATGCGTCGCGTCGAGGGCGGATTGATGATGACGGATCCGGGTGGCACCCCACTCGAGTTCTTCTTCGGCCCGGCCCTCGACCACAGCCCGGTCATCACCCGCTACGGACAGAAGTTCGTCACCGGACCTCAGGGCCTAGGCCACGTGGTGATGCCGACCACCGCTTTCGACCAGTCGTACCACTTCTATACCGAGGTACTGGAATTCCTTCCGCGTGGTGCCTTCCGGATGCCCACACCTCCGGGAGCAGAACCGATGCGGATTCGCTTCCTCGGCGTGAACCAGCGGCACCACAGTCTGGCGATCATGCCGAGCTTCGAAGGCCGCGATCCGGGATTGATCCACGTCATGGTCGAAGTCGACTCGCTCGACGCGGTGGGTCGTGCACTCGACCAGGTCGAGGCGCGGGGGTTCCCGGTGTCGTCGACATTGGGCAGACACACCAACGACAAGATGATCTCGTTCTACGTGCGTGCACCGGGTGGCTTCGACATCGAGTACGGCACGGAGGGCAAGCTCGTCGACGAGACCTATTACACGGCAGAAGAAATCACCGCGGACAGCTACTGGGGCCACGAATGGTCGTGGGCCAAGGAGATGAAGGCGGCAGCAGCGGAAACCGCATGACCCCATCGACTGATTCGACAAAGGGGCGGACCCGTCGTACGAGACCCGCCGACAAGGATGTGAACACAATGGGCGCGCAGACAAGTGATGTCGATGCCGTCGTGATCGGTGCAGGTATCTCCGGCCTGTACGCGGTATACAAGCTCCGTGGACGCGGAATGACGGTGCACGGTTTCGAGGCTGCCGACGGAGTCGGCGGAACCTGGTTCCACAACCGCTATCCGGGTGCGCGATGCGACGTCGAGAGCGTCGACTACTCGTACTCGTTCGACGAAGATCTCCAGCAGGAGTGGACCTGGTCCGAGCGGTTTGCCACGCAGGAAGAAATCCTTGCCTACCTCGAGCACGTCGCCGGTCGGCACGACCTGCACAGCGCGTTCGAATTCCTCACCCGGGTGGTCTCCACCGTGTACGACGAGGTCTCGGCACTGTGGACGATCACCACCGACACGGGGCGATCCGTGACCGCAAGGTTCGTCGTCATGGCAACCGGAGTGCTGTCGGCCACGAACCGGCCCGACATCCCCGGCCGTGACTCCTTCACCGGAGAGTCGTACCACACCGGCGAATGGCCTCGGCACACCGTCGAATTCGCCGGCAAGCGCGTCGGCGTAATCGGGACGGGATCCTCGGGCATCCAGTCGATTCCGATCATCGCGCAGGAAGCCGAACAGGTCGTCGTGTTCCAGCGCAGTCCCAACTACTCGCTTCCCGCCGGGAACACTCCACTGAGCCCCGAGCAGATCGCGGAAGTCAAAGCGTCGTACCCGGAGCGACGACGTCTGGCACGGTTGAGCGGGGGCGGAACCCCGTTTACTCCGTACCCGAAGGGAGCGCTCGAGGTCGACGAAGCAGAGCGTCGGCGGGTATACGACGAGTGGTGGCAGCGCGGCGGTTACCTCTTCGCCAAGGCGTTCCCGGACCAGACGATCAGCATCGAGGCGAACGACACCGCCCGCGAGTATGTCGAGGCGAAGATTCGCGACATGGTGAAGGACCCAGAGATCGCGAACCGTTTGATCCCCACCGACCACCCGATCGGCACCAAGCGGATCGTCACGGACAGTGGATATTTCGAGACATACAACCGGGAAAACGTGACGCTGGTGAACCTCCGGTCCACACCGATCGTGGAGATCACTGAAGGGGGTATCCGAACCAGCGACACCGACTACCCGCTCGACATGCTCGTCTTCGCCACCGGATTCGATGCGATGACGGGCGCGCTCTCGCGGATCGACATCCGTGGTCGCGACGGCCGTGCCCTCCGCGACGAATGGTCCGCCGGACCGCGCACCTATCTGGGCATGGCGGTGGCGGGGTTCCCGAACATGTTCGTGATGGTGGGGCCCGGAAGTCCGAGCGTGCTGGCGAACATGGTGCTCGGTGCCGAGCAGCAGGTGGATTGGATCGCCGACTGTCTCGACCACCTCGACGAGCACAACGCCGTGTCGATCGAAGCGACCGAGCAAGCCGTCGCCGAATGGGTCGAGGAGTGCAACAAGAAGGCCGCGGCCACCCTGTTCCCTTCCGCCGACTCGTGGTACATGGGCGCCAATATCCCCGGCAAGCCTCGCGTCTTCATGCCGTACATCGGAGGCTTCGCGAACTACGGCAACATCTGCGCCGAGGTCGCCGCTGCCGGGTACAAGGGATTCGAAATCGGCGGTGAGAAGGATGCTTGAAATGACTGCTGCACAACACTCGACGGGAGGCGAACGATGACCGAGACAATGCCCCTCGGCTCCCGCGCGACCGGCGACGCCGAGGACCGCAGATCGCAACTGCACGCGGCGATCGAGGTGTGCGACCCGGCTCCACTGCTCATGTCACTGGTGCACGTGACCGGAGACACCGGATTGCTCGACGAGTTCGGTCCGCGGGGGCCCCGCCCCCCCCCCCGGGGGGGCCCTAACCCCCCCCCCCCCCCCCCCCGCCCCCCCCCCCCCCCACCCCCCCGCC
>NZ_JAXION010000042.1:0-31504 GCF_049311045.1 Rhodococcus sp. 7Tela_A2
AGAAGATTTCGAACCAGATATTCAGGCGCTCTCGTCCAACCTCGTTTTCCCAGTCCCTGTAGGTCCGGGTCGGTGTCCGTGTCGCTCTGACTTGGATTAAGTTACGCGAGCACCCCCACAAACACCAAATCGCCAGGTCAACGCCGATTTGCAGGGAAGAACCCGCCTGTCGGTATGCGGGTGGCCCACCGCGGGCCCGTATAGAGAGGGCGATTTGTAGAGAAGGTGTCCATCTATAGGGACACAGGTACAGCACCTCCCCCGGATTCCGGGAGACAGCAGCAAGATGCCGAGCTCCGGGGCGTGATCCTGCGTCGGGTCACGGATGCCCCTACTACTCGAGTAACGTTCTCGCTTGAGTTGAGCGAGGAAGGGTGCCGTGACGTCGTCGGGGAACATGGTGGGGCTGTTCGCCGGAATCGGCGGCCTCGAGCTTGGGCTCGGGGAGAACGGGTGGAATACCGAACTCCTGTGTGAGGTCGACCCCGGTGCACAAGCGGTGCTGCGTGCCCGCTTCCCTGACGTTCCCCTCCATCCGGATGTCACCCAACTGCGTTCCTTGCCGCAGGGGACCGAACTGGTTGCGGCGGGCTTTCCCTGCCAGGACCTGTCCCAGGCCGGCCGTACCGCCGGCATCACCGGAACGAAGTCGAGCCTCGTGGACGAGGTGTTCCGTCTCGTCCGGCGCAAGAACGGGCCGCGCTGGCTCGTCATCGAGAATGTTCCGTTCATGCTGCAACTCAGCCGCGGTGCTGCGATGCGCCACATCACGGATGCGCTCGAAGACCTCGGTTACACGTGGGCTTACCGGGTGGTGGACGCTCGCGCCTTCGGGCTCCCCCAGCGTCGGCAGCGTGTGCTCATGGTGGCCTCCCGCACCGACGATCCGCGCGCCGTCCTGTTCGGGCAGGATGCCGGCATGCCGGTCGACGGGAACCCCGACCTGTTCCCGTGCGGCTTCTACTGGACGGAAGGTGTGCGCGGTTTGGGCTGGGCGGTCAACGCCGTGCCCACGCTCAAGGGCGGTTCGACTCTCGGTATCGCGAGTCCACCGGCCGTGCGATTGCCGTCCGGCGAGATCGTGACCCCCGGGCTGACCGATGCCGAACGACTCCAAGGATTCGACCCCGACTGGACCGCACCTGCCACGCAGGCGGTAGGTGTCCGGACCGGGCACCGCTGGCGCCTCGTGGGCAACGCCGTCAGTGTCCGGATGGCGACCTGGGTGGGACATCGCGTGAACAATCAGATCGACTACACCGCCGATCACGAAACTCCCCTCGAACCCGGCGATCCGTGGCCCACCGCGGCATGGGGTTCTCACCGCAAAGCATTCCGCGTGCACGAATCGCAGTGGCCCGTCCACGACCCCTACGAGGACCTCGGCGGATTCCTCGACGATTCGCGTCTGCTGTCCGCTCGCGCGACCGCCGGCTTCCTCCGGCGGGCACGGTCGGGCAGCCTCCGCTTTCTCCCAGGATTTCTCGACGACGTGGAGAACCACCTCGACCGCATGGGCGGCTTCCCGCAGGCCGCCGCGTAGGAGGTCGCGATGCCTCCGTCCGACGAACTCCGGCCCGCACGACCGCAGACGGACGCGCGTACCAGCGCACGGATGAGCCGGCAACGCCGTCGGGACACCGCTCCGGAAGTGGCGTTGCGACGCGAACTGCATCGCCGCGGTCTGCGCTTCTATGTGGACCGGGCGCCATTGCCCGGCGTGCGACGCCGAGCCGACCTGGTGTTTCCTCGCCGACGTGTCGCGGTGTACGTCGACGGCTGCTTCTGGCATCGGTGCCCACTGCACGCGACCGATCCGAAGAACAACGCCGAGTGGTGGGCCGACAAACTCGCAGGCAACGTCAAGCGTGACCGCGACACGGATTCTCGCCTGGCCGCTGCGGGGTGGACGGTGATCCGGGTGTGGGAGCACGAGGACCCGACGACGGCCGCCACGCGAGTCGCGGAGGCGCTCACACCCCCGCCCGGACCCCCACCGGAATCACCTGCCCGTTCTCCTCTGGACGACTCCGATACAGATTGAGCAGTAATTCGGATGCGCGCGCGGGCACGACCGCGTTTCACTGGAGTCATGGCCGAGCAGAAACGACGGATCCAGCGAGGCACCCGGCCACTGTTCAACGATTCGATGACCGGCAAGTCGGACTTCGTTCTGGTCATCGCCTTCGCTGCGCTCGCTGCGACGACGTGGTGGCTCCTGTTCTGAACTCGTGCGCCGACACCGTCCGGGTCAGGCCTTGGTGAGTTCCGCATACCGCGCGATGTGGTGGTCCGCGGTACCGAACTCGTACTCGATCGCCGTCAACCGCTTGAAGTAGTGCCCGACCGCGAGTTCCTCGGTCATGCCCATTCCCCCGTGCAGCTGGACGGCGTTCTGCCCGATGAAGCGCGCGGCACGGCTGATAGTCGCCTTCGTGGCCGAGACGGACCGCGCGCGGACGAGATCGTCCGCCTCGAGGTGCATGACGGCCAGGTACACGGCCGATATCGCTTGCTCGAGTTCCATGTACATGTCGACCATGCGGTGTTGCAATGCCTGGAAGCTGCCGATCGGGTGACCGAACTGCCGGCGTTGTTTCGTGTACTCGACGGTGTCGGCGAGCACCTTCCGCATGACGCCGACCGCTTCTGCCGCCACCGCGGTGGTGGCTTCGTCGATCCCCAGGGACACCGACCGCCACGCGCCGCCCTCGTCACCGAGCAGAGCGTCCGCGGGGACGCGCAAACCGGAGAAGGTGAGATCCGAGGCGCGGCGATCGTCGATGGTTCGATACGAGTGCGTCTCCACTCCGGCCGGAGGGTTCGCAGGATCGAACTCGACGAGGAAGAGCGACAACCCTGCGGTGTCGCGGCGGTCACCTGCTGTGCGGGCGGTCACGAGGAGATGTGTTGCCAGCGGAGCGCTGGTGACGACGATCTTGGCACCGTCGATCACCCACTCGCCGCCGTCCCGGCGCGCGGTGGTCGTCAGGTCGTGGAAGTCGTAGCCACTCGTCGGTTCCGTTGCCGCGAAGGCGGTGACCGCCTCCCCCGAGGCGATCGCTTCGAGTACTGCGTGTGCCCGGGGCCCGCCGGCGCGGTGGAGCATCCCGCCCCCGAGCACAACGGTGTCGACATAAGGCTCGACGACGAGGGCGTGCCCCAGAGCTTCGGCCACGACCATCAATTCCACCGGGCCGCCGTTCATTCCTCCGACGTCTTCCGGAAGAGTGGCGCCGAGGATGCCGAGTTCTTCGGACAGCGCGCGCCACACGTCGGGTTGCCACCCCGCGCCGGTGGTCGCTGCCGTGCGACTCCGGGCCAGGTCGTACCGGTGTGCGAGAAACCCGGTGACCGAATCGCGGAGAAGTTCTTGCTCTTTGCTCAAACCGAAGTCCATCAGAGCCCCAATGCTGCTTTGGCGAGGATATTTCGCTGAATCTCGTTGCTACCGGCATAGATCGAGCCGGCGCGGTCGTTGAAATAGCGCAGGGGCGCTACCGCTTGCCAGTCTTCGCCACTGACGTAACCGTCGGCGGGCGGTTCGTAGTCGGCGATCGGGCCACCGGGCGCAGTGACGTGCGGTTGGTACACGCGCCCCCGTGGGCCGGCAGCCTCGAGAGCCAATTGCGTCAGCGTCTGGCTGAGCTCGGTGCCGAGCACTTTGAGCATGGATGACGCCGGGCCCGGGTCCTTACCTGCGGACAGCGCTGCGAGGGTGCGGTATTCGAGGATCTCCAGTACGTCGGTACGGATACGGGCGTCCGCGAGTCTGGCGGCGAACGCGGGATCGTTGACGAGCGCGCGACCGCCGGGGCCGGGTTGCCCGGCTGCCGCGACCGCGATGCGCTCTGCGAGGACCTGGAGTGCGGGCGCAGCAGCTGCTCCGCCTCGCTCGAACACCAGCAAGTACTTCGCGACGGACCAGCCGTGGTCGATCTCGCCCAGGACGTTCTTCTTGGGGACACGCACGCCGTCGAAGAACACCTGGTTCTGGACCTCTTCGCCGGAGGTCATCACCAGGGGTCGGATCTCGATGCCCGGCGAGGTCATATCGATGAGCAGGAAGGTGATGCCCTGCTGCTTCCGTTCGGTTCTGGTGGTCCGCACGAGCGCGAACATCCAGTTCGCCTCCGTCGCGTGGGTGGTCCAGATCTTGCTTCCGGTCACGACGAGATCGTCACCGTCGTGCACAGCCGCCATGCTCAGGGAGGCGAGGTCGGAACCGGCTTCGGGTTCCGAGTAGCCCTGGCAGAAGAAGACGTCACCGGTGAGGATTCCGGGCAGGAAGTAGTCCTTCTGTGCCTGCGTGCCGTACGCGACGATCGCATGCGCAACCATCCGGATACCCATCGGCGACAACGACGGGGCACCGGCGAGGATCGATTCGCGACCGAAGATGTAGTGCTGCGTCTGCGTCCAGTCGCATCCTCCGTACTCCACCGGCCAGGCCGGCGCCGCCCATCCCCGCTCGTGGAGGATGCGCTGCCACTCCATGCTCGCCTCGTGGTCGGAGTACACGCTGGTGGCCAGCCTGCCGGCACGTCTCAGGTCGGGGGTGAGCTTCTCGTCGAGAAAGGCACGGACCTCGTCTCGGAAGGCGGCGTCGGCGTCGGACCACGCAAGTTCCATGTCTTCTCCCCCGCAGAGCGCGACCGCCAGCCGCTGGCTGATCGTGCGAATCGTCGTTAACTTCTAGGCACCGTCCCGGAATCTACTGTCGTTCGCACGGCCTCGTCAATACATCCTTTGGGCCGGTACCGGCGTCGTTTTGCTCCCCCCCGAACCCGACCAGCTCCGGGCGGGCAGTCCGCCAGGGGTGAGATGCCGGATTCACTCGCAGGCCTGTCGGCGCCGCACCGCACGTGACCAGTGGTGACTGCGGTCACAACATCCGGTAGAACAGTCTTCTGACAATGGAATAACTGCACTCTCCGATTGGATGATCATGACTCTTGCAGAGTGCCGGCGCACGGAGGTAGTCCGTTGAAGTTCTGGACCGGGACCGCATTCATGAAGACGACCGAAATGCCGGCGGTGGCGACCATGCTCGACCAGGCAGGGTTCCACGGCGTGCTCGTCTCGGACCACCTGATCTATCCGAAAGAGATGAAGACCGTCTACCCCGGGCACGAGAGCGGAAAGATGTTCTGGCACCCGGAGACGGACTGGCCCGACGCGTGGGTCCTCATCGGAGCCATGGCAGCCGTCACCCAGAACCTGCACTTCGGCAACAACGTCTACATCGCGCCGTCGCGCCCACTTCTCGAGGTCGTGAAACAGGTGGGCACCGCAGCGGCTATCTCACACGGCCGCGTGTCCATCGGCCTCTCTGCCGGTTGGATGCGCGAGGAATTCGAGTTGCTGGGCCAGGACTTCGACAACCGTGGCCCGCGCCTCAACGAGATGATCGAAGCGCTGCGCGCACTGTGGAAGGGCGGATGGGTGTCCTTCAAGGGCGAGTACTACGACATCCCCGAGATGACGATCGAGCCGCACCCGCCTGCACCCGTACCGATCCTGTGCGGTGGAGAATCCACTGCCGCACTCAAGCGAGCCGCCCGCTACTGCGACGGCTGGGTCGGCACGGCGTACACCATCGACGACGCCGAGAAGTGGATCGAGCGGATCAACGGTTACCGGCGCGAATTCGGACGTGAGAACGAACCGTTCGACATCATCCTCGGTCTGCGCGACCAGCCGTCCACCGAGCTGTACAAGCGGGCCGAGAAGATCGGGATCACGGGCGTGATGTGCTCGCCGTGGGCCAACTGGGAAGCAACCCACTCCGGCGACCACGATCACCTTCTCGGGACCGCGGAGCGCTACCGCGAGCCCATCGAGCGATTCGCGGAGGAGATCATCGCGAAGCTGGTGTGACACGACCCGCAGTGCGAGAACACCCCGCCGACAATGCCGGCGGGGTGTTCTTGTGCGTGCGCCCGAAGGGATTCGAACCCCTAACCTTCTGATCCGTAGTCAGATGCTCTATCCGTTGAGCTACGGGCGCAAGTTATTCAATTGTCGTCAGTGACGGTACACCAACTGGCGGAGGCGAGAGGATTTGAACCTCCGGTCCCCGGTAAGGGGGACAACTCATTAGCAGTGAGTCCCATTCGGCCGCTCTGGCACGCCTCCTCGGGGATTCGAAGCTCTCGAACCGCCGGGACGAAAGATTACACATGCACCGCACCGAAACGCAAAACGGCTGGTCAACGCAGGTGAGTGTCGAACCAATCGTAGATGCGGCGCCGCGCGTCGACGATCGCCGCTTCCGCGCGATCGGTCTCGGGATCGAGGGAGTCGTGCACGACCGGCGGCTCATCCGGCCGGTGGGCGAGCCCTTCGTAACTGACCACAAGCGCCGGCGCATCCGACCGGCCCGCAGCCTCACGCAAGGCGGCGACCTCCGACGGTGGAGTCTTCGGGTCGTCGTCGCCGTACAGTCCGAGCCACGGCGCCCGGAGCGACCCGACGATGTCGACGAGCGACCGCGTACCGCCCTGCGCGGTCTGCACGATGCCGGGCGAGGCCACGCTCACGACGGCACCGACGACCCGCTCCGCGGCAACATAGAGCGCGGCCGTGCCCGCATCGTCGAACCCGAGCACCCCGATCATGTCGGGGCCGATCCCTTGCCCGGCGATCCACCGGAAGGTCGCGTCCACGTTCGCGTAGAACTCGTCCCCGAACTGCTCGGCGTTCTCCGCACTACGAGCATCCTGTGTGGGCTCGGGCGCGACGACGAGCCACCGATCGTCGGCGAGCGTCTCGATGAAGTCGCGGAGGGCAGGCGAGAGTCCGTGGGAGCGGTGCAAGACCACGATGCTCCCGCGCGGCCTCGAATCCGGACGAACCACCGTCAGCGGTACATCCCCGGTACCACCGATCCGCGGCGCAGCATCATTGCTGGTTTCCGGCATGGTGTCCACGATGACACGCCCACCGAGTACCCGCACGGAATCGTCGGGAGCATAATCGGCTGGTGACCCCTCGGACCCGACCCGACCTCGCCTCGATCCCGGCCTACGTTCCCGGACGCACGTTTCCCGGCGCTGTGAAGCTCGCCAGCAACGAGACGACCGCCGGCCCGTTGCCCTCCGTGCGCGAGGCCATTCTCGAAGCCGCCGCCGACGTGAACCGGTATCCGGACAACGGCGCCACGGCGTTGCTCGCCGCGCTGTCGGAGCGGCTGCAGGTCCCCGTCGAGAACATCGCGGTCGGCTGCGGATCGGTGAGCCTGTGCCAGGAGCTCGTGCAGGTCACCTGCGAGCCCGGCGACGAGGTGATCTTCCCGTGGCGATCGTTCGAGGCGTACCCGGTGGTCGTGGCCGTCGCAGCCGCAACCGCGGTCCCCGTGGCGAACACCCCGGAGCACGGCCACGAGCTGAAAGCGATGCTCGCGGCCATCACCGACCGGACCCGCCTGATCTTCATCTGCAATCCCAACAATCCGACCGGCTCGCTCCTCGGGAAGAAGGAACTCGAGCAGTTCCTCGACGAAGTCCCGTCCGACGTCGTCGTCGCACTCGACGAGGCGTACTTCGAGTATGTGCGGCCCGCCTCGGACGACGACTTCGCAGACGGTCTCGACCTGGCGAAGAACCGCCACAACGTGGTTGTACTGCGGACGTTCTCCAAGGCGTACGGACTTGCGGGCCTTCGGGTCGGGTACGCGGTCGCCGGCCCCGAACTCACCGCGGCCATGAGCAAGGTGCACACCCCGTTCTCGGTCAACACGATCGCGCAGAAGGCTGCCATCGCGTCGCTCGAGGCCGCCGACGAACTGCTCGCGCGCACCGAACATGTCGTCGCCGAGCGTCACCGCGTGCGCGATGCGCTGCTCGACGCCGGCTACGACGTGCCCGAGAGCGGTGCGAACTTCCTCTGGCTGCCTCTCGGCGACCGGTCTGCGGCCTTCGCCGAGGCGGCGGCAGAGGCAGGCGTGATCCTGCGGAACTTCACCGGTGACGGCACGCGCGTGACGATCGGCGACCCGCACGAGAACGATCGGTTCCTCGCCTTCGCGACAGGACCGGGGCGGGCACTCGCAGGGCTCGCCTGACCTGTGACGAGACCCAACCGTTATCCCTAGGTATCGGTGACGTGACCCTGCGCTGACACACTCGGGCGGTTGATACGGACCCGACTCGGAGGCGCTGCATGGTTGGAGGCATGGCACGCCGTGCCCTGTCCGCCTGCGCACTCGCGGCAGTCGTGTGTGCAGGTACCGGTGTCGCACCCGCTGCTGCGGAACCCCCGAACGTGGTGCCGGTGCGCCTGATCGCCTTCGGCGATCTCCACGGCAACCTTCTGCCGCCGCAGGGACCGCGCAGTGAGGTCGTCAGGTCCGACGGAACCTCCGTCGCCGCAGGTGGGGTGGCGCATCTCGCGGCCTACGTGCGTCAGCTACGGGCACAAGCAGACCATTCGATGCTGTACGCCGTAGGCGACACGTGGGGGTCGTCCCCGCTCGAATCGGCGATGTTCCACGACGAGCCCACCATCGAGTTGCTGAACGATCTCGACGTCACGGCCGCCGCACTGGGCAATCACGAACTCGACCAGGGATACGCTGAGCTGACCCGTCTGCGTGACGGAGGCTGTCACCCCGACGACGGGTGCCGTTACGGCGAGACGTTCGAGGGTGCCCGCTTCCCCTTGCTCGCCGCGAATCTCACGACCGACGACGGGACGCCTGCCGCGCTGCCGTTCAGCATCAGCTATGTCGACGGAATCCCGGTCGGCACCATCGGCGTGCTTCCCAGCAACACGCCGGACTTCATCCGGTCCGACTCCATCGCGGGCCTTCGATTCGGCGACGAGATCGAAGCGGTGGACCGAACTGCCGACCTACTCGATTCGCTGGGGGTCCGCGCCGTCGTGCTGCTCTACAAGGGCGATATCGGCGCCGGTGGGCAGAACGACCCCTGCAATCCCGTCGACGGGCCGGCGAACGTCGTCGCCACCGCTGTGTCCCCGAAAGTCGATCTGATCGTCACCTCGGATGGTGACAAGCACTTCAACTGCACATATCCCGATCCGCTCGGCCGGCCACGGACCGTCGTGCAGGGCGCCTCGCACGGGCGCATCATCTCCGTCGCAGACCTCATGATCGACCGCGAAACCCGCGACGTACTGCGGGATCACACGCTGGCTTTCACCCAGGTCATCACCCACGACATCGAACCCGACCCACAGACCCAGCAGTTCGTCGAACGCGCAAGCGAAATGTCCGACGCGGTCGCCGGTCGCCGCGTGGGTTCCGCCTCGGCGGACATCACCCGAGAAGCGGGTCCCAGCGGCGAATCCGCCCTCGGCAACCTCGTTGCCGATGCCCAGCTCGCAGCAGCCCGATCAGTGGGAGCGCAAGTGGCACTGACGAATCCAGGCGGCCTTCGCAACGACCTCATCTGCGGAGAAAACGGAGTCGTCACGTACGGGCAAACGTATGCAGCACAGCCTTTCGGCAATCGCCTCCAAGTGCTCGAACTCTCCGGCTCCCAACTCGACGAACTTCTCGAGCAACAATTCCAGAAGACGGCGAACGGCAACGCCCTCGAATGGATTCTCGCGCCGTCACACAACTTTCGATACACGCTCGACCGGATCGCTCCTCCGGGCGATCGAATCCGGGACCTCACGATCGACGGGGAGCCGGTCGATCCCGAACAGCACTACCGCGTGGTGGTCAACGACTTCCTCGCGGAAGGTGGTGACGGCTTCGACGTCTTCACCCACGCCCGGCACCGAACCGGCGCCGGAGAGGAACTCGACGCTCTCAACGCCTATTTCGCGGCCCACGATCCCGTCGTCCCGCCCACAACAGACCGCATCCACATGCACTGAGCCGCGAACCTACAGTTGGAGAGCGGCTTTCAGCGTCGGCCACGCGGTCTTGATGTCGTCCTGCCAGTATGCCCACGAGTGGGTACCCCACGGCCGGTATACGACCTGCGCCGGAATATCGAGCTGCCGCAGGCGACGGTCGAAGGTCACCGTGCACGCCAACGTGCCGACTTCGAGCGGCGTACCGCCGGTCAACACTTCCTCACCCGAACCGAAGTCGTAGGGGCCTACGAGACCGTTGCCCGTACTGAGGAAGATTTCCTTGCCACGCAACCGCTCGGCGAGCAGGTACGAATCGTGTTCCTCCCAGACGGGGTCACCGGGAGGGCCCCACATGTTGTCCGGGTTCCCGCCCTTGTAGGCGACGGTTCCGCGCACCGAGTCGCGGGACGACTCACGCGAGGTATCGAAACATCCGCTCAGCGCCGCAACGCCTCGATACAGATCGGGGTGTCGCGTGATCAGGCTCATCGCCCCGGTCGCCCCCATCGACAATCCGGCGACCGCGTTGACCCCGTTGCCGTGGAACCGTGCATCGATGAGCTGCGGCAGTTCCTGCGTCAGAAACGTCTCCCACTTGTTGACGCCGAGCACCGGGTCGGGATTCCGCCAATCCGTGTAGTAACTCGCCGTGCCGCCGATCGGGAGCACGACGTTGACGTTCTTGTCGGCGACGAACTCCTCGATGTCGGTGCGCTGAGTCCACGTGCTCTCCCTGAACTCGGACTCCTCGCCCGCGCTGACGCCGTCGAGCAGGTACAACGTCGGTCGAGGGCCGTCCCCGGCGGGATGGAGCACCTGCACGCGGACCACGCGCTGCATCGCGGGCGAGAACACTTCGACGTCCGTCCGCTGTTCGGTGATGACCGTCGCCGTGCGCTCGATCGCCGCGACAGGCGCCGGCTGGGCGTGCGAGAGCGACGGAATTCCTACTATCGACATCGCGACCACACCGAGCGCGGTGATGAACCTTTTCAGCATCGAGCTCCCCGTCCCCCGACGACATGGATCCTGATCCCAACTCGGCCGCGCATGCGCGGTCAAGCTCACTGGTAGCGGCCCTAGTCCCCTTCACCGAGATCGTGACCGGTCCCGGGCAGCGCGCAGCGCCGGCGGCGCCGGCTGGTGCATCCATGTTTCCCCGGATCGCGTGCGGGGAAACCCCTGGAACATGACCGTACTCGTCGTAGCCGGGAGCAACCGAGGAGTGACTCACCAGGTCGCGCAAGTGATCGCCGAGTCGCTCGGTACACGCGATATCGAGGTCACGTTGGGCGGGAGCAGCGATCTCGACCGCGTGGCGGAGTTCGAGGCGATCATCATCGGCAGCGAAGCCGAGAGCGGGAAATGGCCCGCTGCCACCGGAGATCTGTGCCGCCGTTACGCGGACGCCTTGATTCAGCAGCAGGTGTGGTTGTTCTCCGCGCCCGTGGAGGAGAACAGCGCCATCCGCGGCGAGGTGGAAGTGCCCGAACTCCTGGCGGCTCTCGCCGCGCGCGACCACAAGTATTTTCCGACTTCCGACACCGACGAAGTCATGACGTGGACGTCGCTCATCGCGGAAGAACTCGAAGGAAACAGCTGACACGTCCCCGGGACGACAAGTCCTTCGCCGGGTCGGAGAAGGACAACACCCGGGTGCCGATCTGGTGGCCCGCACGCTCGGTGTCACCTTCGCCCCGAGGCCCGATACGCCGGTCGTCAAGGTGGAGAGGCCGCCGGAGAAGGTGCAGTACGCCCCCGCGCAGCAGGCCACCTCGGACACGGCTCGATGCGTTGCGATAGACCGGGGAAAGTCGACGCTCAGGCGCGACCACCTCACTGATCGCGATGGACGTGTCCACGACGATGCCGAATGGAGCCCGCCGACAGCGGTTACACAAGACCGAACGTCGCGCGCGCCAACGCAGTCACCACAGCGGCGGCAATGATCACCACCAGCATCGGAGCCCGAAACCAGGCCAGCACCCCGGCAGCCCCTACCCCAAGCACCCGAGCCCAGCCGGCAAACCCTTGGTCTTGCAACAGTGCGGTCGTCGCCATGACACCTGTCAGCAGAAGGATCGCCGAATCATCGATGAGTTGTTTGGCACGTGGTGATTCGGTCAAGCTGGCAGGCAGCGCGGGCCCCACCCAGCGCAGGACATACGTTCCCGCGGCGAGAAAAGCAGCTGCAGCGCAGATTACCCACAGATCACGCATCCTCGGCCTCGGCTCGCTCCGCGTCGACGGCGGGATCGATGGGTCGGGGGCGCATCAGAGGGAGGGCTAGAACAGCCAGCACCGGGGCGATGCCTTCGGGAAGGACGAGGGCGGCACCGACCGCGATCACCGCGGCTGCAAGACAGCCGTAGCGAGTACGAGGATCGCGTATCCCCGACATGATCAAGGCAAGTATCACAGCGGGGAACATGGCATCGAGACCGATGATTGCGACGTCGAACATGCGGCCGATGACGGATCCGAGCAGGGCGCCTACGGGCCAAGTGATCAGAATACCGAGCCCGGACCAAGTGTAAGCAAGGCGACGCGCGGCAGGGGTCTGCTGGGCGGCGGCGAACGCTACGGTTTCGTCATTCACTAGATGAATTCGCGCGTACCGCTTCCAGCCGGTGCCGAGTACATCGGTCGCGGCGAGGCCGTAGGGCAGGTGACGAGAATTCACGGCCAGGGCTGCGGCAGCAGCGATCCATGAATTCGCGCCGCCGGCGAGCAGGCCTACGAACAACATTTCCGAGGAAGCAGCGAGAACGAAAAATCCGACCACGGGAGCAAACCAGGTCGGCAGGCCGGCGTTCACCGACATCGCGCCGTACGCCACGCCGACGACAAAGACGGCGCTGGCGACCACCGCTGCTTCGTACAGCAGGCGACGCCGAGAATCGGCGATCGACTCTGGCACTCAGACTCCTTTCGGGGGCGCCATCCGATATCCGCGACCGTGCGGTTGCTGCGCTCGCAGCGAACCATAAGAGTCCGCATCGCGCGAGGGCATACGCGGTCCTGCGGTCCGAGGGACGCTTTATCGCTGACAGCCATGGTGAGGTTCAACTCTCGGTAGTGAGCAATTTGCATCGTCGGCACCAGCGCCAAGAGTAGGAACCCGTGGGCAATGGGGCACCGGACGGATCGTTAGCGGCTTCGACGGAATCAGCATGAATCCATTCCCGGTCTCCGGTCACCTCGGCGAACTGGTCGACCATCGGCTGAACTTCCTGTAGCCATCCGCTCACACCAAGATGTTCGCCTTCCGCGGTTACAAAATCGGCGGCGCTGTTGATCTGATGCGCCAACTCACCGAAAAGGCCGCCGCCTACTACCGCGACAACGGCACCGGTGTCATCCTGATTTCGGCCCTCATAATCGTGTTTCCCGTCGCGGAAAGTACCGGACGTGTCGATCCGCCTCAGTGTCCGATGAGAGCGCCCACTCGGCAATCGGTATCGACGATTTTTGCAATCGCCTTCGCTGACGAGATCGAGACTGCGACCGTGCACCGCGTTTGGATGACGTTCGGCTACTAGCCGATTCGACGTTCCGTGGGTTCACGCGGTGATCGCAACACCACTGATCAGAAGGGTTGCGCATGGTTGCCTATTCTCACCGGATGGTTCCTGAGATCTTTCAAACGTTCTGGGCGGGGATGGCCGCAGGCGAGTTCATCACGGACGCCACGGCAGCGGCCGGCACGTTCACGAAGCAGGGCACCAGATGGCTCGCCAGTTGCGGCGGAGTCCGTCCCCGCCGAGGTCGTAACCTCAAGGGTCGGTGCTTGACATTCGCGGAGCGCGAAGAGATCGCTATAGGTATCGCTGCAGGTCACACCCTGCGTCACATTGCTAAAGCCCTGAATCGGAGCCCCTCGACGATTTCGCGTGAGGTCGCACGCAACAGTGAATCGTGCGGGAGGTATCGAGCGCGATCTGCACACGCAGCGGCCTACCATCGGGCCTCCCGGCCCAAGACATCCAAACTCGCCACCAATTTGTCGCTGCGCCAGAAGGTCGAAGAATCCCTGAACAAGCGTCATTCTCCCGAGCAGATCGCAGGCCGACTACGACTCGAATACCCCGATGATCCACAGATGCGAGTGAGTGCCGAAACCATCTACCAATCGCTCTATCAGCCCTCACGTGGCGGCCTCGAACACACACTCACCCGATCCCTGCGGACCGGTCGAAAGCTGCGCCGACCATGCCGGAAAGCCGGCCAACGCAAGAACCGAATTCCCGACATGATCAACATCGCAAATCGTCCAAAAGATGTGAAAGACCGTGCTGTACCAGGGCATTGGGAAGGTGACCTCATTGTCGGCAAACGAAATCTGAGCGCAATCGGCACCCTCGTCGAACGGGCCACCGGCATGGTCGAGCTCGTTCACCTGCCCGACGGATACAAACCCGAACACACTGCCCGTGCGTTGACCGACCAGCTCGAGACTCTTCCTACCATCCTGCGGCGAACATTGACGTGGGACCAGGGTTCTGAGATGCGGGACTGGAAAGAGGTCAGTGCTGCTACCGGGATCGACATCTACTTCTGCGATCCGCACGCACCCTGGCAGCGTGGGACCAACGAAAACACGAACGGCGAACTCCGTCAGTATTTCGCCAAAGGCTCGGACCTGGGGGAATACTCGAAAACGGATCTGGAATGGGTCTCACAGCAACTCAATGAACGCCCGCGTAAGCAGCTGGGATTCCACACACCTGCCGAGGAGATGGAGCGCTTGTTGCTGCAACAGCCCGATGGCGGACAGCCCGACCTTCTGCCTGTCACCGTGTAGGCACAATCCCCCGGGGATAGGCTGGGCGCAGCCGTAGCGCACCCGACGTCGAAAGGGATCCATTGGTATTCGACAGGATTCAACGACGCACGCATGATTCGGCGGCCTACCGCGTGTTCGCGCTGATCGGAATCGCCGTCGGCGTGGTGGTATATGGGGCTGCGTTCTTCATCAACGCGCCGATCAAGGTCTGCATGGATCAGGTGACACCAGGTGCAGCAGAGTCTGGTCTTTGGGTGGCAACAGCAGCGAGCTTCAGTAAGACGTGGGTAGGTATTGTCGCGTCTCGTTGCGAGATGACGTTCACCCCGGGCGTTCATGTCGATGACCTCGTCGTGGAATGGGGCCCGTCATTTGTCGCGATCGCTGGCCTTATCGTCGCCGTATTCTCGCTGTGGATCTGGTTGCGCGTACGCCGCGGGCGTTGACGAGCGAGGCGTAAGAGGTCACTGTCATCGTGGTTTCGATGAAGCAGCTCGCGGACGCCTAAGCTATCTGATGTCCATCGAAGCTTCGAATGTCTGGTGTTGCGATGACCGCGAGAATCCACCGTTCCCTGAACGGAACTCCTGTCAGCGACCCACACGGATCCGGAACATTGCCTGGTGAGGCGTCCGCTCGCGCCGGCGGCCACGGACTGCGCGGCCAGGACGAGATCCTCGACTTCTGGCTCGGTGTGGTTCTCGACTACCTCGGCGTCCTCCCCTGACAGTGCCGCCGACGCCGAACGCGGCATCGCGATCATGCCCGCCAGCGCACTCGCCGACCTCATGGGAGGGGTCTCGTTGCCCTCGGACCCGCCAGAGAATGATTGATGCCCGCCATCATCTGTCACGAGGTCCGCAGAAATTTCGGGGACGTGCACGCCGTCGACGGAGTGGACCTCACGATCGACGAACATCAGATCTTCGGCCTACTCGGACCGAACGGCTCCGGGAAGACCACCCTGCTCAACCTGTTGCAGGGGATCGATCGGCCGACCGCCGGTGAGGTCAGCGTCCTCGGACTGGATCCCATCCGGGACTGGAGTCTGCTCGCGCCGCGCATGGGAACCCAACTGCAGGAGGCGACGCTCATTCCGCGGCTCACCGTGCGGGAGGCGCTGAGCACCTTCGCGTCCTTTTACCCGCACGCGCGGGACGTGGACGAGGTTCTCGGCGAACTGGGGTTGACGGACAAGGCGACCTCCCGCGTCGAGAAGCTCTCCGGAGGCCAGCGGCAGCGGGTGTTCATCGCCCTCGCCCTGCTCCACGATCCAGAGCTGCTCTTCTTCGACGAACTGACCTCGGCCGTGGATCCCCGCGCCCGCCACGCGATCTGGGACATCCTGCGGAACCTCGCACGCCGGGGGCCGCACCATCGTGCTGACCACCCACTCGATGGAGGAGGCCCAGGCGCTCTGCGACCGGATCGCGATCATCGACGCAGGACGGATCATCGCGGAGGGGGCACCTTCCGACCTCATCGCTGAGCACGCGGGCGGCTCCCGGCTCCTGCTCCGTGCCGACGGCGTGGTGGACGAGGGCGCTCTCCTCGATATCGACGGGGTCAGCTCCGTCGGCCACGACCGCGACCACCTCTTCGTCACCGGAACGGGTCAGTTCGCCGCCCGGGTGATGGCCGATCTCTCCGCCCAAGGGGTGGTGGTCACAGACATGTCGATACAGGAGGCGACCTTCGAGGACGTCTTTCTCGCACTGACCGGGCGAACGATGCGAGAGGGCGAGTGACATGCGTGGCTACGGCAGTTTGACGACGGCGTTCTTCAAGTCCCAGCTCAGGGAACCGGTCGGGTTCTTCTTCCTCCTTGTCTTCTCTCCCGTGGTGTTGCTCATCCTCGGTCTCGTCTTCGGCAACGAGCCCGCGCCGGAATTCGGGATGCGCGGCTTCGTCGACAGCATGCTCCCCGGGCTCGCGGTGATCTCGATTCTGATCGTCGGTGTCGTGTCGGTCCCGCAGAACCAGCTCATCCTCCGTGCTAGCGGAGCCCTCACCCGGCTACGCGTGACGCCGCTACGACCACGCACCTATGTCGCCGCCGATCTCACCGTCCACTTCGTCCTCGGAATCGTCGGTTCGCTGCTCACCCTGGTGGTCGGTCTCGTGGTGTTCGGCGTCGAGCCACCCGATCACCTGGTGATGGTGATACTGGCGCTGGTGCTCGGCCTGGTCGCGATGCTGGCGATCGGCTACACGCTCGCCTCGATCTACCCGAGCGTGGGCGCCGCGACGGGCGTCGGCAACGTACTCATGATCGTTCTCATGTTGAGTTCCGGCGCGTTCTTCCCCGCTGACGGGCTCAATGACGGGGTCCGCACCGTGATGAACTTGTGGCCTGTGTACCACCTAGCGGAACTCGTGAGGGCCTCGTGGACTGGAGGACCGTGGCCGTGGGTGTCCGTAGCGGTGCTGCTCGGTGTGGCAGTGGTGTTCGGCATTCTCAGCACCGTGCTGTTCCGCTGGGATAAGGGACGGTAGTTCGTCAGCGACCGCAAAAAGGCCCTGAACTGGCGGCTTACACCAGATCAGGGCCTTTCCCCACGGCGGAAGCGGAGGGATTTGAACCCCCGTTGGTTTTACCCAAGCTCGCTTTCAAGGCGAGTGCATTCGGCCGCTCTGCCACGCTTCCGTCGCAAATCCTAACCGCATCCGTGCTCTAGTGGTCGGCGAGGGCTTCGTCGATCCGGCCGAAGATCTGCGCGAGTGCTTTGACCTGGCTCTTGGAGAGCCGGTCGATGAGGTTGTTGCGGACGGCGCGGACGTGGGTGGGGGCCGCTTCGGCGAGCCGCCGACGTCCTTCATCGGTGACCGACGCGAGAACCCCCCGACCGTCCTCGGGGCACGACCCGCGCACGACCAGATTCTGTTCCTCCATGCGACGGATCTGATGGGTGAGACGGCTGCGCGACGAGAGGACACCGTCGGCGAGTTCACTCATACGCAGCGAGCCGTGCTCGGACTCGGACAGCAGGACCAGGATCCGGTACTCCGCCAACGACAATCCGTGTCGCTCCTGCAGGTTTCGGTTGAGCACATCCATCAGGCGGGCGTTGCCGTCCATATAGTTGCGCCAGGCGGTCTGCTCTTCCGCGGTCAACCAGTTCGGCTCGTCCTGTTCGCTCGTCACCCCGAAAGTCTAAGGCGGACTCGGGCGCGGAGGTTCTCCCGGCGAAGCGACCTGCGCGCCGAGATGGGATGACCACACCGCGGGCCGCACACGCTAGCGTCGGGGTCATGCACGCAATCGTCGTTACCGAACCCGGTGGTCCCGAAGTTCTCCGGTGGGCAGAGTGTCCCGATCCCACGGTCGGCCCCGGACAGGTCCTCCTCGATGTCGCAGCGACCGCCGTCAATCGTGCGGACCTTCTGCAGCGCCGCGGGCTCTACCCCCCGCCGCCCGGAGCCAGCGAAATCCTCGGACTCGAATGTTCCGGCCTCATAGCCGAACTCGGTGAGGGTGTCAGCGGATGGAACATCGGTGATCGTGTGTGTGCGCTCCTGACCGGCGGTGGTTACGCCGAGCAGGTCGTGGTGCCCTCCGCCCAGTTGTTGCCCGTGCCGGCCGGTATGGACATCGCCGTGGCTGCGTCGCTCCCGGAGATCGCCTGCACGGTGTGGTCGAACGTGGTGATGACCGCGGGACTCGAACGCGGCGACGTGCTGCTCGTGCACGGTGGTGGCGGGGGTATCGGCACGCACGCGATCCAGGTGGGTAAGGCGCTCGGTGCCAAGGTCGCGGTCACCGCGTCGGCCGGCAAGCTCGAGCGGTGCCGGGAACTCGGCGCCGATCTGGCAATCGACTACCGCAGCCAGGATTTCGTGGCCGAGGTGCGCAACGCGTTCGGTGGTGCCGACGTGGTGCTCGACAACATGGGTGCGGCGTATCTGTCCCGCAACATCGACGTGCTCGCGCCGGACGGACGACTCGTCGTCATCGGCATGCAGGGTGGCACCAAGGGTGAGATGAACTTCGGCAAGCTCCTCGCCAAGCGCGGACACGTGATCGCGACGGGCCTGCGCGGCCGTCCGGACACCGGCAAGTCGGGTAAGAGTGCAATTGTCGCCGCGGTGCGTGAACACCTGTGGCCGCTGATCGAGGAGGCGAAGGTGCAGCCGGTGGTGCACGCCGAGTTGCCCATCACAGAAGCTGCGCGGGCGCACGAGATGCTCGACAGTCCCGACACTGTCGGCAAGGTGGTGCTGCGGGTCGCCCGGACCTGACCGGTCAGAGGTTGCGTAGCTCGCGGACGAGCTGGTCGATGTCGAAGCTGGTGGTGTACGGGGCGAGACCGATGCTCACGGCACCGCCTTCGTCGCTCACTCCCAGGGAGTCGAGCAACCGGCTCGTTCCGCGGGTGCTCGCCACCGTCTCGATTCGCCGGTCGGCCAGGTGTGCGGCGACCTTCTCCGCAGGTATGCCTTCGACGGTGAAACTCAAGGTGGGGACCCGGCTGGGCGCCTTGCCCAGCACCATGACACCGGTGAGACTGTCGAGCTGCCTGAGCAGCCGGTCGAACAAGCCGTCCTGATAGTCCTGCATCGAGCTGATCGACGTCTCCAGGCGGTTCCGGCGGCTGCCGGACGCCGAGTCGTCCAGCGAGGCGAGGAAGTCGATGGACGCGGGCAGCCCGGCCAGCAGGCCGAACTGGTGTCCGCCGACCTCTAGCCGCTCGGGACCGCGGGCATGCGGATCGAGCGACATCGCGGGCACGCGATCGAGGTGAGAGGGATCGCGGAAGACGAGAGCACCGATTTGTGGTCCGCCCCATGCTGCGGCATCGATGCTGAGAATGTCCGCTCCCAGATCCTCCATGTCGATGTGGGCGTACGGGGCCGCCGCGGCCGCGTCGACGACCATGAGCCCGCCGACGTCGTGGATGAGGTCTGCGACGACGCGCACGTCGGGCGCCGAGCCGACGATCGACGACGCCGCCGTCAGTGCGACCAGCCGGGTCGTGGGCGTGATGAGTTCCTCGTATTGCCAGGTGGGCAGATCGCAGGTGTCGATCTCGATCTCGGCCCAGCGCACCTGGGCGCCGTACCGGCTCGCGACACGCAACCACGGTGCGATGTTGGCTTCGTCGTCGAGGCGGGAGAGCACCATTCCGGTCCCCAGGCCGAGCCGGGAGCTGAGCGCTTCCGCGAGCCACGCCAAGAGCACCGAATGGCTCGGGCCCAGCTGGTGGGCTGGCTGGAAGGGTTGTTCCACGGCATCCAGACGGCGTTGTTCGCCCAGCAGATGGCTGCCCGCGCACAACTCGAGCAGATGCGGCAGGGCGCGCTTCCACCCGGGCTGGGCGGAGCGGTCTCCCGCGGCGGCGAGCAGCCGGGTCACGGCCCCGGGCACCCCGGCACCGGGCAGTACCTGTAGGTGCGCGGGGTACCCTCGGTACCCGTGTCAGCCTCTGGAGCCACATCGTGACCCGTGTCAGCATCGAAACGCGCGACGCGTGCGTCGACTTCCCGATCTTCGACGCCAAGACGCGGTCGCTGAAGAAGGCGTTCCTCGGTAAAGCGGGCGGTTCGATCGGCCGGAACAATTCGGACGTCGTGGTGGTCGAGGCCTTGCGCGACATCACGATGTCGCTGAAGGAAGGCGACCGCGTCGGACTCGTCGGCCACAACGGTGCCGGCAAGTCCACGCTGTTGCGCCTGCTGTCCGGCATCTACGAGCCCACCCGCGGATTCGCACAGGTCAACGGCCGGGTGGCGCCCGTGTTCGACCTCGGTGTCGGCATGGACCCGGAGATCTCCGGCTACGAGAACATCATCATCCGCGGCATGTTTCTGGGCATGAGCCGCAAGAAGATGCTCCAGAAGGTCGACGAGATCGCCGACTTCACCGAGCTCGGCGACTACCTCAACATGCCGCTGCGCACGTACTCGACGGGCATGCGCGTGCGCGTCGCACTCGGCGTGGTCACCAGCATCGATCCGGAGATCCTGCTGCTCGACGAAGGCATCGGCGCAGTCGATGCGGAATTCATGAAGAAGGCGCGGGTCCGGTTGCAGGACCTCGTCGCGCGGTCGGGCATCCTCGTCTTCGCGAGCCACTCGAACGAGTTCCTGGCGCAACTGTGCGACCAGGCGATGTGGATCGATCACGGGCAGATCCGTGAGCGTGGCGACATCGAGCACGTCGTGCGGGCGTACGAAGGCGACGAGGCCGGCGACCACGTCCGCACGGTTCTGCACGACCTCGCACTCGAACGTGAACGCAGCGCCCTGCGCAACGGCGCCGACGCGACGGCCACGTCAGGCACCAAGAGTGTCTGACGAACGCATCATCGGGGTCGTCGTCACCCATCGGCGCCGGGAACTGCTCGCCGAGTCGCTGAAGGTGCTGTCCACCCAGACCCGCCCGCTCGACCATCTCGTCGTGGTCGACAACGCCGACGAGGACGCCGTGCGCGAACTCGTCGAAGGCGCCGACGTGCCCACGACCTATCTGGGCTCCCAACACAACCTCGGCGGTGCGGGCGGTTTTGCGCTGGGCATTCTGTACGCACTGTCGCTCGGGGCCGACCGGGTCTGGCTCGCGGACGACGACGGTCGCCCCGAAGGACCCGAGGTGCTCGCGACACTCCTCGAGTGCGCGCAACGCAACGGCCTGGCCGAAGTGTCGCCGGTAGTGTGCGACATCGCCGAACCCGACCGCCTGGCGTTCCCGTTGCGTCGCGGGGTCGTATGGCGGCGCTGGCGTCACGAACTCGGCGACGAAGATCTGCTTCCCGGTATCGCGTCGCTGTTCAATGGCGCGCTGTTCACCGCCGCCGCGATCGACGCCGTGGGCGTTCCCGATCTGCGGCTGTTCGTACGCGGCGACGAGGTGGAGGTGCACCGGCGTCTCGTGCGCTCGGGCCTGCCGTTCGGCACCTGCCTGCAGACCGCGTACCTGCATCCCGACGGAGCCGACGAATTCAAGCCGATCCTCGGTGGCCGGATGCACACCCAGTATCCCGACAACGAGACCAAGCGGTACTTCACCTACCGCAACAGGGGTTACCTGCTGTCACAGCCCGGACTCCGGAAGCTGTTGCCGCAGGAGTGGATTCGTTTCGGGTGGTACTTCCTGGTGACGCGCCGCGACCCGGCGGGCCTGCGTGAGTGGATGCGGTTGCGCAAGCTCGGGCGCGAAGAGAAGTTCGAGCGACCCCACCAGTAATCCTCCCCCGCAAGGTATCCCGCAATTCCGCTCACAGGCGGTGGCAGCTCGACCTACACTTGCCGCCACCGTCTCTGGGAGCCTGCGATGACATCTCGTCTCGACTCACCGTCAACACTCTGCGAAGCTTTTCAATCCACCGCCGCCGCGTATCCCGACCACGTCGCGCTGCGAACTCCGGACGATTCCGTTCACTACACGTGGCGGGAGTACTCGGAGAAGGTCCGCGCCCTGGCCGCCGGTCTCGCCGGTCTCGGCGTCCGGCACGGCGACACCGTCGGCATCATGCTGACGAACCGCCCGGAATTCCATCTCGTCGACACCGCTGCCTTCCATCTCGGCGCGGTACCGTTCTCGATCTACAACTCGCTGACCGCCGAGCAGATCACCTACGTGCTCGGCAACGCCGGCAACCGGGTGATGATCTGCGAGGAGCAGTTCGTTCCCGTGCTGCAACAGGCGATCGGCGAGACGAAGGTCGAGCACCTGGTGTGTATAGACGCGAAGCCCGACGGCACCCTCTCCCTCGAGGACGTCGAGGCCGCCGCCGACGAGTCGTTCGACTTCGAGGCCGCATGGAAGGCCGTTCAGCCCTCCGACCTGCTCACGCTCATCTACACCTCGGGCACCACCGGGCCGCCGAAGGGCGTGGAACTCACCCACGCCAACCTTCTCGCCGAACTCGCTGCCACCACGACTTTCCTGCCCACCGGACCCGACGACCGCATCGTGTCGTACCTGCCCGACGCGCACATCGCGAACCGCTGGGGCTCGCACTACTCGAGCATCTACAGCGGCATGCAGATCACCACGCTCGACGACCTCAAGAAGGCCATCGCGGTGCTGCCGAGCGTGCGACCGACGCTGTTCGGTGCGGTCCCGCAGGTCTGGTACAAGGTGAAGGCAGCAATCGACAAGACCCTCGCCGAAGAATCCAGCCCGGTGAAGAAGAGGCTCGCGTTCTGGGCGATCGAGGTGGGGCGGAAGGTCGCTCGATTGCAGTCCGAGGGCAAGCCTGTGCCGAAGGCCCTCGAGTTGCAGCACGCGCTCGCCGACAAACTGGTGCTGTCGGCCGTACGCAAGAAACTCGGTCTCGACCAGGTACGCGCTGCTGTGACGGGCGCCGCCGCGATCTCACCCGAAGTACTCGAGTTCGTGCTGGCGCTCGGCATCCCGTGTTCCGAAGTGTGGGGTATGTCGGAGACATCCTGCGTGGTGACCATGAACCGGCCCGGAAAAATCCGGATCGGCACCGTCGGCCAAGCCGTCCCCGGCGTCGAGATCAAGACCGCCGACGACGGAGAGCTCCTTGTCCGCGGCCCGCTCATCATGCGGGGATACCGCAACGACCCGGTCAAGACCGCGGAAGCCGTCGATCCCGACGGCTGGCTGCACACCGGCGACATCGCTCGGATCGACGAAGACGGTTACGTGACGCTCATCGACCGCAAGAAGGAACTCATCGTCAACGCGGCGGGCAAGAACATGTCCCCCACCAATATCGAAGGCGCGCTGCGGGCCGCGTGCCCGATGCTCGGCGGCGCCGTCGTCATCGGCAACGATCGGCCGTACATCGTCGCGCTGCTCGCCCTCGATCCCGACGCACTCCCCCTCTTCGCGGAGCAGCACGGGCTCAGCGGGTCGCACGAAGAACTCGCGCAGCACCCCGCCGTCCTCGCCGAGATCGAGCAGTCGGTGAAAGAGGCGAACACCAAACTGTCGCGTGTCGAGCAGATCAAGAAGTACACCGTGCTGTCGACGGTGTGGGAGCCGTCGGGCGACGAACTGACGCCCACGATGAAGCTCAAGCGCAAGCCGATCGACGCCAAATATGCGGCGGAGATCGACGCGCTGTACGTGACCGCGTGACGTGATCGGCGCGGTGGACGGGGATCGACGCGTGTAGTTTCGCGCGCTGATCCCCGTTCAGCGCGTGGATTCCATCTGAAGGTCAGACTGCCTCGTCGGCCGGGGCACTCGCGATGCGGTCGAGGGCGGCCCGGGCGAGCCACGTGTTGTGGTGGTCGTCCGATTCCATCCCCTCGAGTTGGTCCGCCAGCCGGCGAATCGGGCGGCCGCTTCCGGAGAGTTCTTCGAATGCACCGAGAGACGAGTCGTCGAACAGGTCCACCACCACGACGACGGCGTCCGATGCGTCGGACTCGTCGGGAAGGAAGCGCACGGCGGGAAGAGCTTTTTTCACGGCGCCGAGCGACGTACCTGCTTCGTCCTCGAGTGCCGAACGTGAGACGGCGACGGACGCGAGGCAGGTCACCGATCCGTCGGCGCCCGCTGTGGGTTTGTCGAGCCGGAGGACTTCGGTCGATCCGACAGCCAGCGAGAACAGCGGCGTGGCGTCGCCGGAACCGGGAAGGCAACTCACCGTCCATCGCTCGACCTCGCCGGCTGCCGCATCCTCGAACGCGGTGTCCAGGTAATAGGCGAGCAGGTCGAGGGACATCTCGTACAGGTCCTCGTCGCGCCGAAGCTCCTCGAAGTTCTCTTTCGATGCTGCCGGGTTCGTTGCCATCATTCTCCTGCTCGTACGAAACGATCCGTGTCGAGCCTACGAGTTCCCCACGTCGTGAGGCACGGCACGCTCGCGCCGGCAGGAGACCCGAACGACGAATCCGGCCCACACATGGTCGGGGCGGATTTCCGCGCGGGTAGGCTCGGGCCTTGTGTCTGCACCCACCCATGTCGACGAACCGCTGGGAAAGTCTTCTCGGACGTTCCGGCGCGCGTTCCAGGATCTGCGCGACGGCTTCAACCATCGCGAGTTGTGGCTGCTGCTCGGCTGGCAGGACATCAAGCAGCGCTACCGCCGGTCCGTCCTCGGGCCGTTCTGGATCACCATCGCGACCGGCGTCTCGACGATCGCCATGGGTCTGCTGTACGGCACGCTGTTCAACCTCGACATCGCGGAGTTCCTGCCGTACGTCGCGCTCGGCTTCATCATCTGGAACCTGATCCAGGGGTCGATCATCGAGGGTGCGGACGTCTTCATGTCCAACGAGGGACTGATCAAGCAGCTCCCGACCCCGCTGAGCGTGCACGTCTACCGCCTCGTGTGGCGTCAGATGATCTTGTTCGCACACAACATCGTCATCTACATCGGCATCTTCATCGTCTTCCCGCAGCACCTGAGCTGGACTGCGCTCGCCGCGATCCCGGCCCTCGCACTGATCGCGATCAACGCGGTATGGATCTCGCTCGTCTTCGGCATCCTCTCCACCCGCTACCGCGACATCGCACCGCTGCTCGGCAGCCTCGTGCAGTTGCTGTTCTTCATGACGCCGATCATCTGGACGGAGAAATCCCTCGCGGGCACCGGCAACGAAGACCGGGCGCGGATCGCGGAGATCAACCCGCTGTACCACTTCCTCGACATCGTGCGGACGCCTCTCCTCGGCGGCGACCAGCAGCTCTACCACTGGGTGATCGTGCTGATCATCACGGTGCTCGGGTGGGGACTCGCCCTGGTCACCATGCGCAACTACCGGTCGCGCGTCGCCTACTGGGTCTGAGCCGGCTCGAGTTCGATCAGCTGTAACCGGTTGACGAATTCCTGGTCGGTGATCGTGAACCCGGCTTCGGACAGCGCCCGGTAGGTCTCGGTGTCGGTGAACCGGTAGCGGTCGAACCGCCACCACACGTCGTTCGGATGCCACACCGTGAACGCCGTGCCGCGGTCCCGGTCCGCGATCACCCACAACCTCGTGCACTGGGCGGCCGCCCGCTCGGCCAGCACCGGGGGCGCTACGTCGCTCGACCACAAGCTCACCCGATCGGCAGCGGTCTCATCCAGCCCCACGTCCACGAGATCCTCGAACGCGTCGGGGCGAGCGTCGGCGACCGCCCGCGGCGACGTCGGCTGCCACGACACCTTCGGCTCGAACGCCACGCAGTCGCCCGGCCGGGACGCCTCCTCCAGCCGATCCGCGACCACGCTGTAGTCCATGCCGCCCGCCTTGCCGAACGGCTGTCGTTGCGTCAGGTAGGCGGGTGCCACCGCGAGCGCCACCGCGACGAGCACTGCGAGCAGCGACCACCATCGCGTCGCGACGCGGCTGACCGCCCACCCCAGGTACAGCGTGACCGCGGGCACCGTGAAGGCGAGATACCGGTCCAGGTACATGTTGCTCGCCAGTACCGAATACGCCAGCAACAGCGCCATGGGCACGAGAAAGCCCGGCAGCGCGAGCCACAGCAATGTCCGCTCGCCCGGTTCGACGCCCCGCACTGCTGCAACGACCGTCCCCACCAGCGCGACGGTCCAGCACACCAGCACCGCCCACGGCGCCCCCGGGAACCACTGCTCGACGAGGATCGTGCTGATGACCGTCTCGTCGAGTTCCGGGATCCACGACACCTGCCGCACCTGCGAATAAGCCAGCACGAGGAAGGGCAGCGACAGCGCGACTCCCGCGGTGGCGGCGAGCACGAAACCGGCCCGGTCGCGTCGACGAGAGTCGAGGCCGCGCGTGAGCGCCCACATCGTCACCGCGTGTGCGACCAGGAGAGTCGCGGAGTAGACGAAGAACATCGTCGCGAGTGCCGCCACGATCGCGTACAGCATCCACCAGCGTGCCCGGTGGGTCCGCAGCGCCAGCACGAGGACCAGCGACAACACTGCCGCGCAGCCGACGGCGAACGCGTAGGAGCGAGCTTCGGTGGCCGCCCACGTCACCCGCGGAAGGATCGCGAACAGCACCCCGGCCGCCACCGCGGCACGCCGTCCCGCCAGCATCTGCGCGGTCGCGGTGACGGCTGCGGCCCCGACACCGAGGGCGAGCACGCCGGGCAGCCGCGCGGTGAATTCACCGGTGCCCACAAGCGCGAACCAGCCGTGCATCAGGATGTAGTACAGGCCGTGGACGGCGTCCCAATCGGCGAGCAGCTCGAGCAGATCACCGAAGGGCCGATCAGCGGCCGAGATCGTTGCTGCCTCGTCCCACCAGAACGACGGAACCCAGGAAAAAGCGGCGCCGACGAGCACGGTCACTCCCCCGAACAGCAGAGGGAGCGGCCAAGCCCTCATCGGTCAGTCGTCGATGCCGTACAGCCGCGCCCAGTTCTCGCGGCTCGTGAGCTTCGGCATCGCTTCCTGCCACACCGTCTTCATTCGGGGAGCTTCCTTGCGGAGCTGCCAGCACACCTTCGCGGCCCGCTTGGTGAGATCCAGCGCGGTGTCCTTGTCGCGGCGACGCACCCGCACCGCGTTCTGCGACGCGTCGGTGACCACGGCGCCGTCGAACAGCGAGACGTGCCACCAGTCCGCGTAATCCGCGGGAACGGTGACGGGACGACGGTCCACCTTGCCCGCGAGCTGCTGCACCGCGCGCTTGAGGAGCACGAGCCCCTCACGCTTCTTGTCGGGCTCGAAGTCCCACACCGACATCTGCGTATGAGGATCGGATTCCTTACCCACCTGCGACGCGGGCAGCGGCTTGGTCTCCGGGTAGCGGTCGCGCAGTTCGCGCAGTTCCTTCAGGACCGACTGACCACCGTCGTACAGGAAATCGGGGCCGGCGAGGAAGTCCTCCGCCGCCTTGATGAACGTGGCGGCCAGACCGTACTGCATCGAAACGATGAGTTCGCCGATCTTGCGGAACAGGTACTTGGAGATGTCGGGTCCGTCGAAACGCCCGTAGATCGCCGAGACGACGAGACCGTTGCGGATGCTGAAGTAGCGCGCCCAGTCGTCGTAGTCCTTGAGGTAGAAGTCGGCGTGCCACACGCCCGCGTTCGGCAGCGTGACCGTGGGGTGCCCGGCGAAACGCGCGCGGATGCCGTACTCGATGTCGTCCCACTGGAAGAACAACGGAATCGGCAGCCCGCAGTCGGCGATGATCTCGGCGGGGAGCAGACACGTCCACCAGCCGTTCCAGCCGGCGTCGAACCGCGGATCCTGCTTCTTCTTGATCAGGTCGACGCCCATCTTGGCGCCCGGGGTCAGCTCACCGGCTTTGATCTCGTCGAGCACCTCGCGTTCGGCGCTGACGTGGAGGACCTGTGGGTTGCTCAGGGACAGCATCTGGGCACCGACGATCGTCGGCTGCACCGTCATGTTCGCGAACGCGTTCAGGCGCAGCACCGACTCCGGCTCGCACAGGATGTCGTCGTCCATGACGATGACGTTGGCGTGCGCCGAGTTGGGTGACCCGGTGATCTCGTACATGCCCCGGGAGAAACCGCCGGCGCCGCCGAGATTGGGCTGAGTCAGGTAGATGAGCTTGTCGCCGAGTTTCTCGGCGACCTCACCGAACGCGGGACGCGACCGCACCTGGTCGGTGCCCTGGTCCACGATGCACACCGCGTCGATGTCGGCCATCGCCCCGTCGTCGGAGGCGAGAGTGCCGACGGTCACGGTGCAGTCGTCCGCGCGATTGAACGTGCAGATCACGACCGCGGCCGGACGCAGGTGTTCGGGCGCCGCAACCGTCCAGCGGGCGTCGGAGACGAGCAGTGAGCCGTTGCTGGCCTCGGCGGCGAACCAGATCGCGCCGCCGTCGACGAACCGCTCGATCGGCACCTCGAGGTCGAGTTCTCCCGATCCGGACACCGTCTCGACCGAGACGATCCGTTCACGGCCCTTGGCGTCGGAGGCGTGGACGACGAATCGTGCGCTACCCGAGCAGCCGTACGTCAGTTGCAGGTTCACCGTCTTCACGTCGGTCCAGCGCTGCCAGAAACTGGCGGGGAACCTGCCGAAATACGTGTTGGTGTGGGCGCTCGCGCCGTCGGCCAGCTGGAGACCGTAACGGTCGGCCGCGGCGTCACCCTTTGTGACGACGTACATCTTTCCGGGCACCCGAGGCGACAGCGCCGCAAAGACGCCGCGCTGCGCAATCAACCGATCCCGTCGTACGGGTTCGGTGAGGGCGCTGTCCAGTGCGTCCGCGTTGCTGTCGATCGCTGTCGTGTCGCCGGCAGTTGCCTGCTCCATCGAGCTACTCCCCGCTGTGGTCGATCCTGTTACGGATGCGACAGTAGCAGCGCAAATAGCTGTCTCTACGGCATGCGGGCGGAGGTAGCGCGTTTCGTCGTGATCACACTGTTTGCCGGAATATGCAAGAACCGCAGGTCGCTCAACCACCGAGGATTCGTTCGCTGCGTTCGTACGCGGCTTCGGTGGCGGTTTTCTGTGGCATCCACCACGTCTCGTGGCTGCGGTACCACTCGATCGTCGCCGCCAGGCCCGAGCGGAAATCGCGGTACTGCGGCTCCCACCCCAACTCCGTGCGCAACCGCGTCGCATCGATCGCATAGCGCAGGTCGTGCCCCGGCCGGTCGGTGACGAAATCGAACGCCTCTGGGTCCATGCCGCACAGTTCGAGCACGGTCTCGACGACCGTGCGGTTGTCGGTTTCGCCGTCCGCCCCGATCAGATACGTCTCCCCGATCCGGCCCTTGTCGATGACCGTCCACACCGCACTGTTGTGGTCGTCGACGTGAATCCAGTCGCGCACGTTGGCACCGCTGCCGTACAGCTTCGGCCGCACCCCGGTCAGGACATTGGTGATCTGCCGCGGAATGAACTTCTCCACATGCTGATACGGCCCGTAGTTGTTCGAGCAGTTCGAGATCGTCGCCCGCAAGCCGAACGAGCGCACCCACGCGCGCACCAGCAGGTCGGAGCCGGCCTTGGTCGACGAATACGGGCTCGACGGGTTGTAGGGGGTTGCCTCGGTGAACTTCGCCGGGTCGTCGAGCGCGAGATCGCCGTAGACCTCGTCGGTGGAGATGTGGTGATAACGCACGTCGTATCGGCGCACGGCTTCGAGCAGCGTGAACGTGCCGACGAGGTTGGTGTGCACGAACGGGGTCGGGTCGGCCAGCGAGTTGTCGTTGTGCGACTCGGCGGCGAAGTGCACCACCAGGTCGGCGTTCGCGACGAGACGGTCGACGAGTTCGGGATCGGCGATGTCGCCGTGCACGAAGGTGATCTTCCCGGCCACGGGGTCGAGTGACGCCCGGTTGCCGGCGTAGGTGAGTTTGTCCAGGACCGTCACGTCGACGTCCGGGCGGTCGGCGACAGTCCGGTGCACGAAGTTCGCGCCGATGAATCCGGCGCCGCCGGTGACGAGCAGCCTCATGACGCCAAACCCTACCGACATCTGCCTGGCATCTCCGCGGACGTGGAACACTTGCCCGCATGCGCGGAATCATCCTGGCCGGTGGGACCGGTTCGCGACTGCATCCCATCACCTTGGGCATCAGCAAGCAGCTCACGCCCGTCTACGACAAGCCGATGATCTACTACCCCCTCTCGACGCTGATGCTGGCGGGCATCCGGGAGATCCTCGTCATCACCACTCCACACGACCTCGACCAGTTCCGGCGACTGCTCGGCGACGGGTCGCGGTTCGGGATCGAGCTGACCTACGCCGTGCAGGAACACCCGGACGGTCTGGCGCAGGCCTTCGTGCTCGGCGCCGATCACATCGGTACCGAATCGGTGGCATTGGTCCTGGGGGACAACATTTTCTACGGCCCGGGCCTGGGCAGCCAGCTCATCCGGTTCGCCGACATCGACGGAGGCGCGGTGTTCGCCTACCGGGTGTCCGATCCCTCCGCCTACGGGGTGATCGAGTTCGATTCCGCGGGTCGCGCGCTGTCGCTCGAGGAGAAACCCGTCGACCCGAAGTCGCCGTACGCGGTGCCGGGACTGTACTTCTACGACAACGACGTCGTCGAGATCGCGCGCGGGCTGAGACCGTCCGCGCGCGGGGAATACGAGATCACCGACGTCAACCGCACGTATCTCGAGGCCGGGAAGTTGCAGGTCGAGGTGCTGCCGCGCGGTACGGCGTGGCTCGACACCGGCACGTTCGATTCGCTGCTCGACGCGTCGAACTACGTTCGCACGATCGAACAACGGCAGGGTCTGAAGATCGGCGCTCCCGAAGAAGTGGCGTGGCGGCGCGGATTCGTCACCGACGACGAATTACGTGCCCTGGCCGAGCCCTTGGCGAAATCCGGGTACGGGAGATATCTGCTCGACCTGCTCGAACGAGGAAGGGATTTCTAGGGGATGCAGTATCGCGAACTGAAGATTGCCGGGGCGTGGGAGATCACGCCGGCCACATTCGGTGACGAACGGGGACTGTTCCTCGAATGGTTCAAGCAGTCCACCTTCCGTGAGGCGACCGGGCGGTCGCTGGAGTTGGCGCAGGCGAACTGCTCGGTCTCGGCGGCCGGGGTGTTGAGGGGTATCCACTACGCGGATGTGCCACCGGGACAAGCGAAGTACGTCACGTGCGTCTCGGGTTCGGTGCTCGATGTCGTGGTGGACCTGCGTGTCGGGTCGCCGACATTCGGGCAGTGGGATTCGGTACTGCTCGACACGACCGACCGTCGGGCGATCTTCCTGTCCGAGGGATTGGGACACGGTTTTCTTGCCCTGGAAGACAACTCGACCGTGGTGTACCTGTGCTCGACGCCGTATACCCCGGAGCGGGAACACGAGGTGCACCCGCTCGACCCGGCGATCGGTATCGACTGGCCGGCCGTGGGCAGGGACGGCGCGCCGCTCGAGTACGAGCTGTCGGCCAAGGACCGCGCCGCCCCCACGCTTGCCGACGCGCACTCTGCCGGTCTGCTCCCTGAGTTCTGAAAACCTGGGTGGGGGGCGGGCCCCCCCCCCCCCGCCCCGGCCCCCCACACCCCGGGGGGGCGGGCGCCCCCCCCCCCCCCCCCCC
>NZ_JAXION010000043.1:0-31411 GCF_049311045.1 Rhodococcus sp. 7Tela_A2
CCGAAACCCCCCCCCCACTGCGGGCCCCCCAACCGGGGGGCCCCCGAAACGGGGGGCCCCGCCGTTCGTCGTCGGTGCGGAGAAACGTCAGATGACGCCGAGTGCGAACATGGCGTCCGCGACCTTCACGAAGCCCGCGATATTGGCGCCGTGGATGTAGTCGCCGGGCTTGCCGTACTCGGCAGCGGTCTCGATGCAGCGGCCGTGGATGTCGCGCATGATGCGGGCGAGGCGCTCGTCGGTGTAGTCGAAGTGCCACGAGTCGCGCGAGGCGTTCTGCTGCATCTCCAGCGCGGAGGTGGCGACGCCACCGGCGTTGGCAGCCTTGCCCGGGGCGAAGCCGACACCGGCGTCGCGGAACACCGCGATGCCGCCGGGGGTGGTCGGCATGTTGGCGCCCTCGGCGACGACCTTGACGCCGTTGTTGACGAGGGTCTTCGCGGATTCCTCGTCCAACTCGTTCTGTGTGGCGCAGGGGAGCGCGATGTCGCAGGGGACGTTCCAGATGTTGCCGCCGGGGTAGAAGTCGGCGTCGCCGCGCTCGTCGAGGTACTCGGAGATGCGTCCGCGCCGGACTTCCTTGATCTCCTTGAGCAGCTCGACGTCGATGCCCTTGGGATCGTGGATGTAGCCCGAGGAGTCGGAGCACGCGACCACGGTGCCGCCGAGCTGGTGGATCTTCTCGATGGCATAGATCGCGACGTTTCCGGAGCCGGAGACGACTGCGGTGCGGCCTTCGACGGAGCTGCCGGCGTGCTTCGCCATCTCGGCGACGAAGTACGCGGCGCCGTAGCCGGTGGCCTCGCGGCGCACCTGCGATCCGCCCCAGGTGATGCCCTTGCCTGTCAGCACGCCCGACTCGTACGAGTTCGTGAGGCGCTTGTACTGGCCGAACAGGTAGCCGATCTCGCGGCCGCCGACTCCGATGTCACCGGCCGGGACGTCGGTGTACTCACCGATGTGGCGATGCAGTTCGGTCATGAAGGACTGGCAGAAGCGCATGATCTCCTGCTCGGACCGGCCCTTGGGGTCGAAGTCCGAACCGCCCTTGCCGCCGCCGATGGGCAGGCCGGTGAGCGCATTCTTGAAGATCTGCTCGAATCCCAGGAACTTCACGATGCCGAGGTTCACGCTGGGATGGAAACGCAGTCCGCCCTTGTAGGGGCCGAGCACGCTGCTGTACTGCACGCGGAACCCGCGGTTGACGTGCACCTGACCGTGGTCGTCGATCCACGGCACGCGGAAGATGATCTGGCGTTCGGGCTCGCACAGGCGCTCGATGAGGCCGTATTCGAAGTAGCCGGGGTGGCGCTCGAGCACGACATGCAGGGACTCGAACACTTCGGCAGCTGCCTGGTGGAATTCAGGCTCTCCCGCGTTGCGGGCCTTGACCTGCTCGTAAATCTCTGCGATGCGGTCCGAAGTCGACACGCTACCTACCTGACTATGTGAGGATTCTGTAACACGGCCTTTACATCTGAACTATAGGACGTGCCGCCGATCCACTGTTAGCCCGGTCTGCCGGTGCGATCGGAAACACACGGCGCTGAAGGGTGTCCGGCCACAAAAGCCCAGGAAATGATGTATGTCCGTGGGGTCCGAGGATGTCCGAGCAGACCTGACGGCACGGTGCGCGCTCCCGTCCCCGAGATCGGAGCCCTGCCCTGGAACCATCCCGATTCCGGCTCCCGGAGACGGTTCACCACCGGGGTCCGGGACGCGGCCTCGAACGCTGCGAGCGCAGCAGCCCAAACACAAGATCGGCTCGACGGGTTGGTCACACGGACACGGTCAGTTCTTCATGAGAATCTGCTGCTCGGTGACCAGCGGGTACGACGCCAGTTCGGTTCCGTCCAGATCTTCCTTGTGCATGTCCACGCCGGTGATCTGACTGTTCTCGTAATGCCGGTAGTAGTAGATACCTTTGTCGGTGTTGCAGCACGACGAGTAGATGGTGATCTCGTATTTGTCGCCGAGACGAACGCATCCCCGCTGCTGTTCCACGGAACCGAGAATGTGGAAGAACTGACTGATCGCCTCGGATTCGGACCGGCCCGACACCGAATTCACCTTCGTGAATGCGGCCTTCACGAATCGCGACATCGAGGACAGGTCGCCCGGCAATCCGACGGCTCCGAGTCCGCGGCTGTACACGTCGAAATCTATTTCCTTCGAGAAATGCGGTTCCGGCGGGTCGATCGACAAATTCATATAGTTGTTGATGTTGAACAACTGGATATCGAAGGTCGGATTGTTGGTGAGGACCTGGATCGGATTGTCGTGCACCTTCAGGCCTTCGGCAACGGACTCCACCGAGATGGACTCGGTTCGGTCGGAGATGATCCAGTGCAGCGGCGACGGCGGAAACTCGGCGCTGAACGCGGTGTCCACGATTCGCACATCGGCCAGTGCATCTCGCACCTCGGCGACGGTCTCGAACTGCCCGAGGACCCACGGGATGAATTCGAAGGAGGCGATATTTGTCCCGTCCTCGGAGGCGGGCTTGTAGTCGGCATTGCCGGGAAAATTCAGTCCCGCCATGCTCAAACCCTTTTCGTTGGTCGCGTCGTAATACAGCGGATAGTCGTCGGCGACCGTCGCCATCCCGATCAGGGCGTGGTGCGTATTCTGCGCGGGCACGTTCCGGAACTCGAACGGGAAGTTTCGCGGCGTGACGGTGACCGCTTCGTGGTAGGAGTATTCGAGGTCCAGGTTGCGGCCGAAGTAATGATCCTCAGCGGTGTAGTTGGCGGCTGTGCACATGCGACTACCTCCGAACTCGCGGTCCACCCCGATGCCGTGAGGGAGCGAGGTGGGCACCATGTGGATGCCTCGGTCGACGGAAGAGAGGGAACGCGTTGCCGCACGCCCGTCGGTGTCCGATGCTCAACGCTCACGGTATCCGAATGGCTGCACGCTCATGGAAGGTTCGGATGGACGCGGTCTCGGGTCGGCACGGTCTCGAGCCGGCACGGTCGCGAAACGGCATTGTGGTGCCCCCGGCAGGAATCGAACCTGCGACCTAGAGATTAGAAGGCTCTTGCTCTATCCAACTGAGCTACGGAGGCGCGGCCAGAATCTTAACGGCTCGGCGGCCAGCCGTGTGCGGGTACCCCTCTACGCGTTGCGCGCGGAGCCGGGGTTGTCCTCCTGGGCCTCCGGTGCGGTGCCGTTCCCCGGCGGGGAGACGCGCGGAATGTCCACCTCGCCGCCCTTGACCCTCTGCAGCACATGGTCGATCCCGATCCCCAGGACCACCGCGACACAGACGGAGATCACTGCGCCGAGCAACGGCTGGGATTCGAACCAGCCACCGACGAGCCTGCCCATCAGCGACGAGTACAGAGCCCAGGTGATGCCGCCGAGGATGGTCAGCGGCACGAACTTCTTGCGGGGGTATCGAGTGGCGCCGGCCGTCATGTTCACGGCGATACGGCCGATCGGGATGTACCGGGCGGTGAGGATGACCGCCGCGCCGCGCTTGTCCAGCCCGCGGCGGGCCCACGCGAATGCGGCCTTGCCCTTCGGGCTGCGCATCCACCGGAACCGGTCCGTGCCGGCCCGTCGTCCGATCGTGTACGCGATGTTGTCTCCGAGGATCGCCCCGACCGCTGCGATGACGATGATCGCGGCGAGGTACGGCCGACCCGTCGAACCCGACAGCGACGCCAGCGTGACGAGCACCGTCTCGCTCGGGACCGGCGGGAAGAACCCGTCGACGGTGCACACCACGAAAAGCAGCGGGTAGACCCACAGCGCAGCCGCCTGACCGGTGATGAATTCGTTGATCACATCCATGGGCTGGTGGTGTGCTCCCGTCGGTATCGCGCACGTGCTCACCCCACGGTATGCGGTCGGGGCGGAAGTGGGAACGACTGCGACGCCCCGACGGACTCAGGCGACCAGTCCGGCCCGGAACGCGGCCAGAGCCGCCTCCACTCGATTGCGGGTTCCGAGTTTGGTGAAGACCGCCGAAAGGTGCGTCTTGACAGTCGTTTCGCTCAGGAACAAGCGGCCCGCGATATCGGCGTTGGACGCTCCGGTGGCCAGCACGCGCAGCACGTCGCGCTCCCGCTCGGACAGTCGAGTGAGGTCCGTCACCGCGGGCGCCGGGGTTGCCGCGTGGTGGTGCGCCACGATGCGGCGCAGCGAGTCGGCGCTGAACAGTGTGTTCCCGGCAGCAACCGCCCGCACCGACTGATGGTACGTCTGCGGCGGCTCGTCCTTGCTCAGGAAACTGTGCGCGCCGGCAGCGACGGCCTGCACCACGAGATCGTCGACGTCCATCGCCGTCATGGCGATCACGCGGGGAGGGTGGGGCATCGACATGAGTTGCCGGGTCGCCTCGAGGCCGCCCACTCGGCGCATCTTCAGATCCATCAGCACCACGTGCGGTGAGAACCGGTGGACGGCGTGGGGGACCCGGTCGCCGTCGTCGACATCGGCCACGACCACGATGTCGTCGGTCGCGGCGAAGATGTCGGTGACGCCTCGGCGAACGAAGGGGTCGTCGTCGACGACGAGCACGGTGATCATCTCGGCAGCAGCGGGCACGGGTCGAGCCTAGGACCCGCCCCCGACACGAGGCGTGCTCCGTCCCTTACAGAATCCCCGTCAGGCCGACCAGGGCACCCAGCAGTCCACGACGAACTCGGAGCCCACCACCCCGGCCCGGAGCGTGCCCCCGATCTGATGGGCCTGCTCGGTGAGACCGGTCAGGCCCGCTCGCGAGCCGATGGGCACGGTCGGAGGCAACGAACTGAGCCCATTGCGCACGTCGATCCGGATGCCCTGGTGGGCAGCGCCGGTGATGGTGATGCGCACCGTCTGGTCCGACGCGTACTTCTG
Organism: Rhodococcus sp. 7Tela_A2; assembly: GCF_049311045.1. NCBI lineage: Bacteria > Bacillati > Actinomycetota > Actinomycetes > Mycobacteriales > Nocardiaceae > Rhodococcus > Rhodococcus sp. 7Tela_A2. The sequence continues at coordinate 4,849 of NZ_JAXION010000043.1, forward strand.
AACGTTGGTGAGGGCTTCCTGCACCACCCGGTACGTCACGTGGCCGGACACGGTTCCGACGTCACCGGGCTGGAGATCGGTGAACAAGACGGTGTGCAGCCCGGCCGCGCGCGCGGACTGGACGAGATCGGCCACGGCATCTATCCCTTGATGTCCGCTGGCCCGCGACGCGCCCGCCGTCCCACGAAGCACCCCGACGATGCTCTTGAGCTCGTCGAGAGATTCGTGCGCGGTACTGCGGATCATCGCGGCCGTATTGGCTGTCTTCTGCGGATCATCGGCCCCACCGACCTGCAGTGCTCCCGCGAACAGGGAGATTCGGCTCAGTCCTGCGGCGAGCGTGTCGTGCATGTCGCGGGCGATCCGGGTTCGTTCCTCGGTACGGATCATCTCGTCGTGGATCGATTCCGTCCTCGCCGTCGCGCGGTCGCGCACGCGTTCGGCGACGGTCAGCTGCGAGCGGGTCTGCTCGAGCAGCGCGAGCACCACCACGACCGTGACGAGCGCCGCCGCGACCAGCAAGGGGATCCACCAGGCGACCTCCCACATCGGCTTGGGTGCGGTGTCCTCCGGGCGCATCGTGCCTATCGTGAGTACCGAGTTGTCGCGGGTGCGGTGCGCGTCGTACGTGAGTGAGATACCGCACGCGACGAAGACGGCACCGGCGGCTCCGGCAAGTCGTCCGCTGCGTTCCGATTTGACGACGGCGTACAGCGCGATGAGCGCGGCGGTGGCGTCGGTGGAGAACAGCAGAGGTCCGAGGAGCGTGACGGCGAGCACCGTCCAGGGGCTCGAGTGGCGCCACACCAGAGCAAACGCTGCGACCAGGCCGAGCACGAACCCGAGTGCGAAGTTCCATTCGGGAACCGTGTTCGAGTCCGACGACAGTCCCAGGGTCAGCAACGTGCAGAACAGGCTCAGTGTCACGGCACCGGTGGTCCAGGCACGCCGGCGCCACACCGGACGCCGGAGACCCTGAGCGGAAGTAACCATCACTCGGTGCACGCTACGCAATCGCGTGGCACACCCACATGGTCCGAACGGTCCGCAGCGATCGGTCCGAAAGGAGGAGGTGGTCCGTCCGATCGGACGAGGTGCCGGACCGGGCAACTCGGGTGAGCTGTTCACACCGGAGGAGCGGCACCGCCCGCTCCGCATCTCCAGCCCAGACCAATGAGGAGAAGTGTGATGACGCACCCCATCTCGTACCCCGACCCGAACCAGAACCCGTCCGGACAGCCGCCGCGCGCCAAGCGCCGGATCTGGCCCTGGATCGTCGTCGGGGTGCCCGTCCTCCTGTTCGGTGCCTGCTCGGTCGCCGTGGTCTCCAGCGTCGGCGGCGAGAAGGAGGCCACCGTCACATCCGGTCCCGCCGGCGACGAGGTAGTGGCCGATCGGGGGCCGGAATTCTCCGGGAAGCTCGACCACGACACCGCCGCGGTGGCCGGCGCCACCATCACCCGCGACGATCTCGCCTACACCGTCGGGCCGCTCCAGCTCATCGACTCCGTACTGGGCAGCTACCTCTGCAGCGAGGTGACGATCGTCAACGTCGGAACGGACCAGAACGACTTCAACGGATACATGGACTGGCATGTGCAGGACGCCGGCGGCGCGATCCGCAATTCCACCTTCGGCGCCGACCGTCCGATGCTCAATTCGGGCCGCCTCGCGCCGGGCGGCGCCGCAACCGGAAACGTGTGCTTCGACGCCCGGGCCGGTGCCGCTCCCGGCACGTACGTCGTCCTGTTCGAGGACACGTTCTCGCTGTCGACCGATCGGCTCGCCTGGGTTTCGACACTCTGATCCGACTGTTCGATACGTGCCCGTCGGAGTGATCCCCGGCGGGCCGTCACAGTGATGTCCGACGGGGCGTCGTAGTTACGGTTCGGGAGGTCCTACCCTGGTAGGCATGGCAGCACCCGAGCTCGCGTCCGACGCGCAGCATTCAGTGCCCGCGTCCGGACGCGGGAACCCGTCTGTTTTGTTCGTCCTCTTCGGCATCCTCGCCGCCATCGTCGCGGCACTGATCGTCGGCGCGTCCGCCGCGCAGGCGCTGGTGCTGCTCGGCCTCCCGGACCCGGGGGCCTTGACCACGTACGGTCTGCCCGCCGTTCGTGCGGTGTCCGAAATCGCGACCGTGATCACGATCGGTTCGCTGTTCTTCGCGGCGTTCCTGGTGCCGCCGCAGAAGAACGGTGTCCTCGATGTCGACGGGTACCGCGCGGTCCGGACCGCAGGCGTCGCGGCGGTGGTGTGGGCCGCGACGGCCGCGCTGCTCGTGCCGCTGACCCTGTCCGACACCTCCGGCGCGTCGTTCACCGAGGCGCTCCGGCCGGAGAACCTGTTCAGTGCGCTCGGCCAGGTGGAGACCGCGTCGGCCTGGGCGTGGACGACGGTGCTCGCCCTGATCACCGCGCTGCTGATCCGGATGGCGGTGCGCTGGTCGTGGGTGCCCTATCTGCTTCTGCTGTCGCTGGTGGCATTGATGCCGGTCGCCCTGACGGGCCACTCGTCCTCGGGCGGATCGCACGACCTCGCCACCAACAGCCTGGTGCTGCATCTCGTGGCCGCGTCGGTCTGGGCCGGTGGCCTGTTCGCACTTCTCGCGCATTCGTGGCGCGGCGGCGCGTACACCGACGTCGCGGCGCGACGGTTCTCCTTCGTCGCCGGTCTCGCGTTCGTGGTCATGGCTGTGACCGGCGTGATCAACGCGGGAGTGCGGGTCTCGCTCGACGACCTCACGACAACCACGTACGGCAGGCTCCTGATCGCCAAGATCGTGGCGCTGGTAGTGCTCGGGCTGTTCGGCTGGCTGCAGCGGCGACGGGCACTTCCGGCGCTCGAAGCCGATCCGACCAGCCGGGGTGCCCTCGTCCGGTTCGCCGCCGTCGAGTCGTTCGTCCTCGCCGCGACGGTGGGCCTGGCCGTCGGGTTGGGCCGCACCCCGCCGCCGGCCCCGGATGCCGTGCCCACGGTTCAGGAAGTGGCCCTCGGATACAACCTCGAGGTGCCCCCGTCGTTCGCCAACCTGTTCTTCGGGCAGTGGCGATTCGACCTCATCTTCGGCACCCTCGCGATCGTTCTGGCCGTCGCATACGCCATCGGCCTGTGGACGCTGCGCAAGCGCGGTGACGCCTGGCCGGTGGGCCGGAGCATCGCGTGGTTCTCCGGTTGCTTCGTGCTGCTGGTCGCCACGTCGTCGGGTGTCGGCATGTACTCCGCCGCGATGTTCAGCGTGCACATGGGCGCGCACATGGCCATGTCGATGCTCGCGCCGGTGCTCCTGGCACTCGGCGGTGCGATGACCCTGGCGCTGCGCGCGTTCAAGCCGGCCGGCCGCGGTGCTCCTCCGGGACCCCGCGAGTGGATCCTCGAATTCCTGCACAGCCCGCCGTCGCGGTTCTTCACTCACCCGATCGTCGCGTCGGTGATGTTCGTCGGCGGCTTCTACGCCTTGTATCTCGGTGGCATCTTCGAGACCTTCGCCGACAGCCACACCGCGCACGTGCTGATGAACCTGCACTTCCTGATGAGCGGCTATCTCTTCTACTGGGTGGTGATCGGCGTCGATCCGTCGCCACGCGACCTGCCGCCGGTCACGAAACTCGGCATGGTCTTCGGTTCGCTGCCGTTCCACGCATTCTTCGGCGTCACCCTCATGAGCATGGGAACGGTGATGGCCGAGTCGTACTACCGCGGTCTCGCGCTGCCGTGGAACTACGACCTGTTCGACGACCAGAAGGTCGGCGGCAGTATCGCGTGGTCGGCGGGTGAGATCCCGCTCGTGCTCGTCATGCTCGCATTGCTCGTGCAGTGGTCGCGCAGCGATACACGGACTGCGCGCCGGGTGGATCGGGCCGCGGATCGTGACGAGGACGCCGACCTCGCCGCGCACAACGCGATGTTCGCGGAGTTGGCCCGCCGGGACCAGGAAGCGCGCTAGCGGCCCGCGGGAGCGCCTGCGGTCCGGGTCTCACACGGGTTTTCGCGTGCGGGCCCGTTCGGTGGCGATCCGCACGGCAACTGCGGCCACCACCGCCACGACCGCGGCGACCACCGCCGCAACCGCCGCCGGTGTCGAGTTCCAGCCGTCGTCGGCGGTGCGGCCGACCGCGATCCAGCCCAGACCCCAGGCCATGGCGGCGGCAACCGCGAGACGTCCGTGCCCGGCGAACGCGACCACCACCGACACGGCCGCGACCACGGCGAGGATCACCACGGCCCACACGTCGGCGCCCCACCCGAACGGATCGATGTCCGCGGAATTCAGGGCCGCCGCGGTGTTGGCGACCGTGGCGACCGCGACCCACCCCAGGTAGACGAACATCGTGCCGTCGACGACGACAGCCTCGAGGCGGCTCGACGGAGCAGATGCCGTGAGCCCGAGGAAAACGCGAACCAGGATTGCGAGCAGTGCGACGATCACCACCACGCTGAGGCCGACCTGATCGATCTGGATCGTCCCGATCCACAATGCGTTGAGAAGCATCGACGCGGCGATCCACCAGCCGAGAGTGCGTTGCCGCGGGTCGGTGTGGTGGGCGGGCAGCAGTTGCCACACAGCCAGCGCGATCAGCCCGATATAGATCAGCGTCCAGATCGAAAACGCGGCGCCGCCGGGGGCAACGGCCGTCGCATCCGACGCGAGGGCTCCGCCCGCCGCTTCGGCGACGGGCGTCCCGGCGACCGCGCCGGAGCCGAGAAACGAGCCCGCGACGGCGATCACCGCGCTCACCGCCACCGTGACGACGCGTGTGACGTCCCGCCCGGTCCTGGACTCCACGGCGGGAGGCGACGAGGTCGAGGAATGTGATGTCATACACACAGGTTGCCCGGCGCGGCGCTCATCCAACCGGAATCTCTCCGCACCGATCTTCGATACCGTCCGCCCGGTTTGCACGTATGGTGCTGGCTGTGACTGCGCGCAGGGGGACGGACGAGACGACATCGCACGGACTTGTCGGGAGTGTCATCGCGGGCTTCCTTGCGTGTCTTCTTGCCGTCGGAGCGCCCGTTGCCGTCTCCGGTACAGCGCACGCACAGCCGGCACCCGGAGCGGTGATGTCGGAGGCACCGCTCGACAGCCGGTTGTCGTTGCCCGGAGCCGCCTCGGCTCGTGCCCTCTCGTACACGACGCAGTGGCGCTCGGGTGAGACGGCGACTGCCACCGGGGTGGTGTTCGTGCCCGGCGGCGAACCTCCCGCGGGCGGCCGGCCCGTCGTCGCCTGGGCACACGGCACCACCGGTCTCGCCGACGACTGCGCCCCCTCCCGTAATCCGCGGAGTGAACGCGACACCGCCTACCTCGAGCATTGGCTCGATCAGGGATATGCCGTCGTCGCGGCCGACTACCCGGGTCTCGGATCCGACGGCCTGCATCGATACCTCGACGGGCAGAGCGCCGCGAACAGCATCGTCGATCTCGTGCGTGCGGCGCGCGCGGTGGAGCCGTCGCTGTCGGAGCGCTGGGTGGTCGTCGGGCAGTCGCAAGGAGGGCACGCGGCGCTGCACACGGCGAATACGGCCACCGATCGCGCGCCCGACCTCGACTTCCGCGGAACACTCACGACGGGTGCGCCGTCGAATCTCGAACTGGTCTTCCCGATCGGCTTCCCGGAGTTTCCGGATCTTCCGCTCGACGGACTGACCGCCTTCGGAGCATTCATCTTCGCGGGGCTGCGCGAGGCGGATCCGGGACTCGATCTCGACGGCTATCTCACCGGTCTCGGGCGGGAAGTCGTCGATGCGGCGGAGTCGCTGTGTTACGACGAGATGCTCGCGCGCTACACCGGCGTCGGGATCGGGGACCTGCTCGCCCGACCGCTCGGCGACGACCGGTTCCCGGCGGCCTTGTCCGATTACCTGGGAGTTCCGGTGAACGGTTACGACCGGCCGCTGTTTCTCGCCCAAGGCCTCGACGACCGGGTCCTGCCGGCGCCGTTGAGTGTCAAGCTGGTCGCGGACCTGTGGGCCGGGGGAGCGCAACCCCGGTTCGCCACCTATCCCACGGGGCATTCGGAGACCATGGCCGCGTCGCTTCCGGACACCACACCGTTCGTCGCGGAGTTGTTCGCGGGCTGATCGGAGGTCCCCCTCGGGCGGGACGACGCGCAGGATGTGGGTTATCCCGCCGGGGCGGATACGCTGGTCGTCATGGCGGAGTTCATTTACACGATGAAGAAGGTGCGCAAGGCGCACGGTGACAAGGTCATCCTCGATGACGTCACCATGAGCTTCTACCCGGGCGCGAAGATCGGCGTCGTGGGACCCAACGGCGCGGGAAAGTCGTCGATCCTCAAGATCATGGCGGGCTTGGATCAGCCCAGCAACGGTGAGGCTTTCCTCGATCCGGACGCGACGGTCGGCATCCTCCTGCAGGAGCCCCCGCTCAACGAGGAGAAGACGGTCAAGCAGAACGTCGAGGAGGGCCTCGGCGACATCAAGGTCAAGCTCGACCGGTTCAACGAGATCGCCGAACTGATGGCGACGGACTACTCGGACGAACTGATGGAAGAGATGGGCGTCCTCCAGGAGGAGCTCGACCACGCCAACGCGTGGGATCTCGACTCGCAGCTCGAACAGGCGATGGACGCGCTGCGCTGCCCGCCGCCGGACGAGCCGGTCACACACCTCTCCGGTGGTGAGCGCCGCCGTGTCGCGCTGTGCAAGCTCCTGCTGAGCAAGCCGGACCTGCTGCTTCTCGACGAGCCCACCAACCACCTCGACGCCGAGTCCGTGCTCTGGCTCGAGCAGTTCCTCGCGTCGTACCCCGGCGCAGTCCTGGCCGTCACTCACGACCGGTACTTCCTCGACCATGTCGCGCAGTGGATCTGTGAGGTCGACCGCGGCAAGCTGCACCCGTACGAAGGCAACTACTCGACGTACCTGGAGAAGAAGGCCGAGCGCCTCGAGGTGCAGGGCAAGAAGGACCAGAAGCTGCAGAAGCGCCTCAAGGAGGAGCTCGAGTGGGTCCGGTCCGGTTCGAAGGCCCGGCAGACGAAGAGCAAGGCGCGCCTCGGACGCTACGAGGAGATGGCAGCGGAAGCCGAGAAGCACCGCAAGCTCGACTTCGAAGAGATCCAGATCCCGACGCCTCCGCGCCTGGGCAACGTCGTCGTGGAGGTCGAACACCTCGACAAGGGCTTCGACGGCCGCGTGCTCATCAAGGACCTGTCGTTCACCCTGCCGCGTAACGGCATCGTCGGCGTGATCGGTCCCAACGGCGTGGGTAAGACCACGCTGTTCAAGACCATCGTGGGTCTCGAGGAGCCGGATTCGGGCACCGTCAAGGTGGGCGACACCGTCAAGCTGAGTTACGTCGACCAGAACCGCTCCAACATCGACCCCACCAAGAACGTGTGGGAAGTCGTGTCGGGCGGCATGGACTACATCGAGGTCGGGCAGAACGAGATGCCGTCGCGCGCGTACGTCAGCGCGTTCGGTTTCAAGGGACCGGATCAGCAGAAGAAGGCCGGCGTGCTCTCCGGCGGTGAGCGCAACCGGCTGAACCTCGCGCTGACCCTCAAAGAGGGCGGCAACCTGATCCTGCTCGACGAACCGACCAACGACCTCGACGTCGAGACCTTGAGTTCGCTCGAGAACGCGCTGCAGCAGTTCCCGGGCTGCGCCGTCGTGATTTCCCACGATCGCTGGTTCCTCGACCGCACCTGTACCCACATCCTCGCCTGGGAGGGCAACGTCGAGGAAGGCAAGTGGTTCTGGTTCGAGGGCAACTTCGAGGCGTACGAAGCCAACAAGGTCGAGCGTCTCGGCGCGGATGCGGCACGTCCGCACCGCGTCACCCACCGGAAGCTCACTCGTGACTGATCGTCTGGAGACGAAGCCGAACGGTGTCGGGACGAACACCGTCGGCGAGCCGTTCCGTTGTTCGCTCGAGGTGCGCTGGGCCGACTCCGATCGGCTCGGTCACGTCAACAACACCAAAGTCGTCGAGTACATGCAGGAAGCGCGGATCAAGTTCCTGGTCAGCCACCTCTCGGGGCGCGGCGTCGTCGCGGTCCGCAAGATGGACGCCGAGTTCCTGCGGCCCATCAAGGACGCATCGGGCCCGCTCGATGTCGAGATCGCCGTGTTGCACGTGGGTACCTCGTCGTTCACGCTGCGCCACACGATCCTCGACCGGCACGGGGTGGTGTGTGCCCACGGGGACGCTGTTCTCGTCGGGTTCGACGTCCACACCGATCGGTCGAGGCCGCTGAGCGATCTCGAACGTGAGGTCCTCGACCGGTACCGGGTCGCGGCGCCGGGCTGACAGCCCGCGTGTCCGGCCCCCAACCTGTGGCGCCGCGGATAGGCTCGAACTCGGGCCCGTCCGCGGCGCTCGGTTTTGTCCGGCAAGCAGGTCAGGGAGTGAAGTAATGGCGGATTCAACTGCGTCGCAACTGGATTCGTCGTTGGTGGCGACTCTCGTGCAGATGTACGAGCAGTCGGGCGAGGAAATCGGCGCACCCGAAGCAGTGGCCGCCGCCCATCTCGAACTGGGACGCGAGCGTGCGCCGGGCACGGCGGCGATCCGGGTTCGTCCGCCGGGAGGCGACCCACTGGGATCGACCGCCCAGATCGTCACCGACGACATGCCCCTCCTCGTCGAGGCCGTCCTGGCACTCTTCGCCCGCCTCGGAGTGGGTGTCGATGCGGTGGTGCACCCGGAGTTCTCGGCACTGCGCGACGACGCGGGACTGCTGCGCGACCTCTCGCCCGGAAACCCGTCGGTCGACGACGAGGATCCGGTGCACCGGATCGCCGAGTCGTGGATGCACGTGCAGTTCGCACTCGGAGCCGACGGACCCACAGTCGACGAGATCGACGACGGACTCCGCCGTGCGCTGGCCGAAGTGCGGCAGGTCGTCTCCGACACCGAACCGATGCTCGCCCTGCAGCGCGAACTCGCCGGTGCACTCGACGCGCTCGCGGTCGTTCCGCCGCCGCAGCACACCGCCACCGTTCTCGCCGAAACCGCCGATCTGTTGCGCTGGCTCGCCCGCGGGCACTTCACCATGCTCGGTTACCGGCGCTACGAGTTCGTCGACACCGATGGATCAGGCGTGGTGCGAGCACGCCCCGTCCGGGGCAGCGGACTGGGGGTCCTGCGCACCGAGGGCCCCGACAGCGATCCACTCGAGTTGCCGCCCGGTGCGCACCCCGACCGGCGGCCGTTGCTGGTCCTCACCCAGGGGGCGCTGCCGACGACCGTGCACCGCTCGGTCTATCCGTATTTCGTGGGGATCGCAGTCCTCGATGCGGAAGGTCGCGTGGTCGGTGAGCACCGCTTCCTCGGAGTGCTGACAGTGACCGCGCTCAACGACAACATCCTCGACATCCCGCTCATCTCCCGCCGGGTGCGTGCCGTGATCGCCCGTGCCCACGTGGACATTTCGTCGTACAGCGGTCAGGCGATGCTCGAGATCATGCAGACCATCCCGCGTGCCGAACTCTTCTCGATGGACACCGCCACCCTCTACGACACCGTCACGTCGGTGGTCGACATCCGCAGGCAGGTCCGGTTGTTCGTACGCGTCGACACGCACCGCCGGTACGTGTCGTGCCTGGTGTACCTGCCGCGCGACCGGTACACGACGAAGGTCCGCATCGCGATGCAGGACATCCTCTTGAGCGAGTACGGCGGGGGAGTCCTCGACTACACCGCGCGGGTCTCGGAGGGGGAGCTGGCTCTCCTGCACGTCACGATCAGGTTCCCCGGGCGCGGCCGGCACGAGATCGACACCTCCGACGAGAACCGCATCCGGATCCAGGCGCTGCTCGCGGCGACCAGCAGGAACTGGACCGATCGGCTTTCCGAGGCCGCCGCCGGCGATGCCCGCGTCGACGCCGCACTGGTGCAGCGATACGCAGACGCAGTGCCCGAGGCGTACAAGGAGGATTTCCCGTCGGAGCGCGCTCTTTCCGATCTTGTGGTGCTCGAGGGTCTGCGGGTCGGTGAGATCGAGACGCGGCTCTGCCGGTCCGACGGCGCAGCACCCGGGGCGTGGCGCTTCACCCTGTACGTCGGCGACGAGCCGGTTACCCTCGGCCGGGTGCTTCCGGTGCTGCAGAGCCTCGGCGTCCAGGTTATCGACGAGCGCCCGTACCGGGTTCCCCGGTCCGACGGAATCGATTGCTGGATCTACGATTTCGGTCTCGGGCTTCCGGGCGATCTCGCGCCGGACACTCTGGACTCCGACCCGACGCTCGCGGGTCGTTTCACCGACATGTTCGTCGTCGCCTGGCGCGGCGACTCCGAAACCGACAGATTCAACGAACTGGTGTTGCGCGCCGGGCTGGTGTGGCGTCAGGCGGTCATGCTGCGTGCGTACGCGAAATACCTGCGGCAGACCGGTTTTCCGTACAGTCAGCACAACATCGAAGGCGTACTGCTCGACTACCCCGAGATCACGGTCCTGCTGGTCCGGCTGTTCGAGGCCCGATTCGATCCGGAGGTTGCCGAATCCGAGAGTGAAGAACGCATCTCCGGCGAGCTCACGTCGAAGATCGAGGCCGTGACAGGACTGGTCCCCGACCGGATCCTGCGGGGGCTGTTCTCGCTGATCCGCTCCACCCTGCGCACCAACTACTTCGTCCCCGCGGACGACGACTCCGCCCGCGGCCGCGTCCTGTCGATGAAGCTCGATCCGGCCGGCATCGCCGAACTCCCGCAGCCACGACCGAAGTTCGAGATCTTCGTCTACGCACCCGATGTGGAGGGCGTGCACATGCGGTACGGCGCCGTCGCCCGCGGTGGTCTCCGATGGTCCGACCGCCGTGAGGATTACCGCACCGAGGTTCTCGGGCTCGTCAAGGCGCAGGCGGTGAAGAACGCCGTCATCGTTCCCGTCGGGGCGAAAGGCGGATTCGTCGTCAAGCACGCGCCGCAGCCCACCGGCGACGCCGCTGCCGATCGTCGAGCCGTCCGTGAGCGCGGCGAACAGTGCTACCGCCGGTTCATCTCCGGGCTGCTCGACGTCACCGACAACCTCGATCGGTCGCGCACCACGGTGATCCCACCGGAACGGGTGGTGCGCCACGACACCGACGACACCTACCTCGTGGTGGCCGCCGACAAGGGCACCGCGTCGTTCTCCGACCTGGCCAATTCGGTTGCGGCCGACTACGGCTTCTGGCTCGGTGACGCGTTCGCATCCGGCGGCTCGGCCGGATACGACCACAAGGAGATGGGCATCACCGCGCGCGGCGCATGGGAGAGCGTCAAGCGGCACTTCCGTGAGCGCGGACTCGATACGCAGACGGAGAACTTCACCGTCGCCGGTATCGGTGACATGAGCGGCGACGTGTTCGGCAACGGGATGTTGCTCAGCGAGCACATCCAGCTCGTCGCCGCGTTCGACCACCGCCACATCTTCCTCGATCCGGAGCCCGACGCGGCTCGCTCGTTCGCCGAACGACGGCGGATCTTCGAGCTTCCCCGCTCGTCGTGGGCCGACTACGACCCGGCACTGATCGGCGAGGGCGGCGGAGTGTGGGAACGCACCCGCAAATCGATCCCGGTCAGCGAACAGGCCCGCCGGGTGCTCGCCCTGCCCGACGACGTCACCGAACTCACCCCGTCCGAACTGATCCGGGCGATCCTGCGCGCACCCGTCGACCTGCTGTGGAACGGCGGCATCGGCACCTACATCAAGGCGCGCTCGGAATCCCACGCCGACGTCGGGGACAAGAGCAACGACTCCGTGCGCGTCGACGGCGACAGTGTGCGGGCACGGGTGGTCGGCGAAGGCGGCAATCTCGGGGTGACGCAACTCGGGCGTATCGAATACGCCCGCACCGGCGGAAAGATCAACACCGACGCGATCGACAATTCGGCGGGCGTGGACTGCTCCGACCACGAGGTCAACATCAAGATCCTGCTCGACTCGGTGGTCACCGCCGGCGAACTCCGGACCGAAGACCGTAACCCGCTGCTCGCCTCCATGACCGACGACGTCGCGGAACTCGTGCTCGCCGACAACATCGGGCAGAACAATGTCCTGGGTCTCGAGCGAGCGGCCGCGCCATCGCTGCTCGGTGTACACCAGCGGCTCCTCAGCGCGCTCGAAGCCGAGCACGGACTCGACCGTCGCCTCGACGCGTTACCCGACGACGCCGAGATCGCACGCCGGTTCACAGCGGGGGAGGGCCTCACCTCGCCCGAGTTGTCCCAGCTGCTCGCCCACGTCAAGCTCGCCCTCGTCGAGGAACTTCTCGCTACCGACGTGCCCGACAGCGACACGTTCGCGTCGCGCCTGCCCGGTTATTTCCCGCCCGCGCTCCGGGATCGGTTCGCCACCGCAATCAAGGCGCACCCGCTCCGCCGGCAGATCGTCGCGACCATCCTCGCGAACGAAACCGTCGACAACGGCGGCATCTCCTTCGTGTACCGGCTGACCGAGGAGACCGGAGCGTCGAGCACCGACGCGGTCCGCGCATACGCCGCGGTCACCGCGATCTTCGGGCTGCCCGCGATCTGGGACCGGGTCCGCAGCGAGCGGCTTCCCACCGACGTCGAGGACGACCTGCTCCTCGAATCGCGTCGGGTCCTGGACCGCGCGTCGCGGCGGCTGCTCTCGACACGGCCGCAACCCCTCGCGGTGGGCGCGGAGATCAGCCGGTATCGCGACCGCTTCGCACGACTCGCCCCGCGGGTCGGCGAATGGGTGCGGGGGCATCACGTCGAAGACTTCGCCCGCAGGACCCGGCCCGTGCTCGATCGGGGTGCTCCGGCCGAACCCACGGATGCGGTGTACTACCTCCTCGTCCAGTTCGCGCTGCTCGATGTCATCGACGTCGCGGACATCGTCGAGCGGGACGACGAGGACGTCGCGGAGCTGTACTACGCACTCGACGCGCATCTCGGAATCGACCGCCTTCTCAGTGCGGTCTCCGCCCTCGAACGAGGAGACCGCTGGCACTCCCTCGCCCGCTTGGCATTACGCGACGACCTGTACGGATCGTTGAGCGCCTTGGTGCTCGACGTGTTCGCCGGGGCGGAGCCCGGCGAGACCACCGCGGAGATGATCGAGGACTGGGAGTTGTCCAACGGGTCGAGGCTCGTGCGTGCGAGGGCGGCGCTCGACGAGATCTTCGCGTCTGGGAACCTGGACCTCGCCGTCCTGTCGGTGGCGGCACGTCAGATCAGAAGCATGGTGCGCACCGGCGCATCCGATCGGAGGTAACGAGTGGGCAGCGCGGGGGAACAGTTCGGATTCCACACCGAGGTGATGGTGCGGTGGTCCGACATGGATGTCTTCCAGCACATCAACCACGCGCGGATGGTGACGTTGCTCGAAGAGGCGCGCATCCCGTGGCTCTTCGCCGACGGCCGGCCCACCCAGAGCCTGCGCGAAGGTGCCGTGATCGCAGATCTCCACGTGCGGTACCGGCGGCAACTCCGCCACTCGGACGGCCCGCTCGACATCATGATGTGGACCGAGAAGGTCCGGGCGGTCGACTTCACCATCGGTTACGAGGTGCGTCCCGGTGGCGCTCCGGCCGACTCCGCACCGGCCGTGATCGCCTCCACCCAGATTGCGGCGTTCGACATCGACACCCAGCGGCTGCGGCGGCTCGACGACCACGAACGTGAGTTCCTGCTGCGGTGGCGGCGTGACTGACACAGCCGGCCGGGGCCGCGGTGAACGCGCGATACGTCTCGACGGGCCCGCCGAGCGCACCGACCTCGCCAGCTTCCTCACCCATGTGCTCCGCATGGACGACTCGGCTGTCGTACGCCTGCGCCGCCGGGGCGACGGTGTGCTCGGCGTGTGGGCGCAGACCGGCTTCGAGGTCCTCGCGTCGCGGGTCGTGCGCGGCACCGTCGATCCTGCCGACACGTGTGTCGCCGCCGACGGCCTGCGCGCCGCGCTCGTCGGGGCGTCGGGTCCGCACCCCGAGGTGGACCCGGGATGGGCGATGGATTCGGCCTGGCGCGGTGCGCTGCCCCCCGAGGGCGGCTACACGCACGTCGACGACGTCCCCGCCCGCGTGCTCGTCGAACTCGCCCACCGCGGCGTGACCTTGACTCGCGAACAGGGCGCGCAAGGACCTCCGGCGTCGCTGCTCGCGCAGGAAGTACTGGAAGTGAGCGGTGGTGACACGACGGTGGGGGTGCCCATGCGGATGGTCTTCGCGCTGGGCGCAATGGGATTCGTCCCCACCTCGGGCCGGGACTCCGGCGATGTCGAGGGCATCGATCCCGCCGAGGTGGTACGGGTTCGCGCCTCCCCGACGTGGCTGCGCCTCGATGCGCGGTACGGATCCGTCCATCTGCGCCGGACCGGTGGTCTCGGTCTGAGTGTGGTGTAGCCCGGTCAGACGAGCCAGGCGGCACTGTCGGGCGGGAGATGCCGGCCCGCGATCGGTGTGCTGGACAACAGCACCGTGCCCGGCGGGAGCACGACCGGCTCCGTGCCGGCGTTGAGCACACACGTCACTCCGCCGGTACGCCGGAACGCGAGACAGCCGGGCGGGCTGCCGTACCAGCCGATGTCGTCGCCGGAGATCTCCGGACGTTCGTGCCGCAGCTCGATGGCGCGCCGGTACAGCGACAGTGTCGATCCCGTGTCGGCGAGCTGCGCTTCGACGGTGAGCGCGGCCCAGTTCTCGGGCTGGGGCAGCCACGACTGCGACGCGCCGGTGAATCCGAACGGAGGGGCCGTGCCCTCCCACGGCAGAGGGACGCGGCATCCGTCCCGGCCGCGGTCGGTGCGCCCTGAGCGTTCCCACACCGGGTCCTGCAGCACCTCGTCCGGGAGATCCACGTTCGGTAGCCCGAGTTCGGCCCCGTTGTAGACGAAGGCCGCACCCGGTAGCGCCAACTCCAGCAGGATCATGGCGCGGGCCCGGGCGAGGCCCCGCGCACCGCCTCCGTAGCGGCTCACCTCCCGGTCCACGTCGTGGTTCGACAATGTCCAGGTCGGGGACGCCGGTGTGCCGGCGACAGCGGCGAAGCCCTTGTCGATCGCTTCCTTGATCTCGTTCGCATCCCAGCCCGCGAGAGTCAGGTGGAACTCGAAACCGAGGTGCAACTCGTCCGGCCGCAGATAGGCGGAGAACCGCTCGTGATCGCTGACCCAGATCTCACCGATCGTCACCGCATGCGGATACTCGTCGAGCACTTCCCGGATAGCCCGGTGGATGGCATGGACTTCGGGGTTGTCGAAGCGGGGATCGGACGCGGCATGTCCGAGGAGTTCGTTCTCCTCCCAGCCGTCGTGGTCGGCCAGGTCGGCGGGCTTGGCCATGCCGTGCGCGACGTCGATGCGGAACCCGTCCACGTGCCGGTCGTGCAGCCAGAACCGGAGAGTTTTCTCGAGGTCCTCGCCGACATCCGGGTCGGCCCAGTTCAGATCGGGTTGCTGCGAGGCGAACACGTGCAGGTACCACTGGCCCGGGGTGCCGTCGGGCTCGGTGACCCGGGTCCAGGCCGGACCCCCGAAGATGCTGGGCCAGTTGTTCGGCGGCTCGTCGCCGCCCGGCCCGCGACCGTCCCGGAAATGGAAACGGTTGCGTTCCGCGCTTCCCGGTGGCGAGGCGAGTGCCTCGTGGAACCAGGGATGTTCGCTGCTGACATGGTTCGGCACGAGGTCCATCACGACACGAATGCCCCGCGCGTGCGCCTCGCCGACCAACGCGTCGAAGGCGGCGATGTCACCGAAAAGAGGGTCGATGTCGCGGGGGTCGGATACGTCGTACCCGTGATCCGCCATCGGCGACCGCATCACGGGATTGAGCCAGAGCGCGTCGACTCCGAGGAGTTCGAGGTACCAGAGGTGGCTGCGGATCCCGGCGAGATCGCCGACCCCGTCTCCGTCCGAGTCGGCGAACGACCGCGGATACACCTGGTAGAACACGGCATCGCGCCACCAGGCCCGCGCGGGGACGGGACCGTCGGTCGGCGCATCGCTGGGGCGGGCCACGGGAGTCATCGTGACAGATGCGCGCCGCGTGGACAGGTCGAACCGTGGCAGCGAATTCCTGTGACCGCGCACACGTGATAGGACAATCCTCATGAATTGGACGCCGATCGTCGCTGTCTCCCTCGACGACGTGGAACTTCACGAAGATCCGATCGACCCGGACTGGATCCACGACGGGACGCCGGTGGCCCGCAGCGGTCAATGGTCGACAGGGAGCGACCTGACCACCACCACCCATGTGTGGGACTGCACGGCGGGCCGTTTCACATGGCACTTCGGCGCCGACGAGATCGTCCACATCGTGGAAGGTTCGGTGATCGTCAGTTCCGACGACGCCGATCCGCGGATCCTCCGTGCCGGGGACGCGGCCCTGTTCCGGGCCGGCACGTCCGCGCTCTGGGAGGTTCCCGAGTACGTCCGCAAACATGCGATCCTGCATCGGGTGATGCCGGCACCGCTGATCTTCGGATTCCGCGTCGCCGGAAAGCTCAGGTCGCTCGTGCGGAGGGGCTGACCCGCTCCTGGGGCGACGTCACACGGCCGAATTCATCATCGAGTCGGCTGCCATGTTCATGTAGTCGAGCAGTTGGCGGCGGTGGGCGTCGTCGAGCGTCTCCTCGTCGATCGACGCGATCGCGGTGTGCATACAGCGCAGCCACGCGTCGCGCTCGAGCGGTCCGATGCGGAACGGGTGGTGCCGCATGCGCAGGCGCGGGTGGCCGCGTTCGTCGGAGTAGGTGTGCGGCCCGCCCCAGTACTGCTCGAGAAACATGCGCATGCGCCGCTCGGCCGGGCCGAGATCTTCCTCGGGGTACAGCGGACGGACGATCTCGTCCGCGGCCACCTCTTCGTAGAAGCGCGCCGTGATCTTACGAAACGTCTCGGCGCCGCCCACTGCGTCGTAGAAGGTCTGCTCGTCACTCATCGGTTTCTGCTCACCATCCCTCTCGAGTGTCCATTGTGCCCGTTGCAGCGGCCCGCCCGTCGCGGCAGCGGTATCCGTGTCCGGCGGCCCCGGAAGTTCACATACCCGACCTCGGCAAGTCGCACGATTCAGGGTGCGATTTTCGACCATCCGTGATGCACTGTTTCCAGTCTTCCGGAGGTCGTATGAAGCACCGCAGCAGCGCACATCGACAACTCCCGCCCGCGGATGCCCCGATGGGGGCGCCGGGGGCCAACACCCTGCGCGTGGTGCGCGACAGCACGGCGGTGCCCGACTGGGTCAAACGACGGGTGCTGCTGCTCAATGCCACCTACGAACCTCTCACGGCGCTGCCGGCCCGGCGCGCCGTCATTCTCATGACCGGTGGTAAGGCCGATACCGTCCACGACGACCCGCACGCGCCGTTCGTCCGCTCAGCGGAATGGTCGGTGCAGTTGCCTTCGGTGATCCGCCTGCGCAGTTACGTCCGGGTGCCCTATCACGCCCGGGTACCCATGACCCGCGCGGCGCTCATGCACCGCGACGGAAACCGCTGCGCATATTGCGGCGCGAAAGCCGAGACGATCGACCACGTGGTGCCTCGCAGTCGCGGAGGCGAGCACAGCTGGGAGAACTGCGTCGCGTGCTGCGCGCCCTGCAACCACAAGAAGGCAGACAAGATGCTCGCCGAACTCGGGTGGACGATGCGCGCCGTTCTCACCCCGCCGAAGGGCAGGCACTGGCGCCTGCTCGCCACCCTCCCGGAGTTGCACCCCACCTGGCTGCCGTACCTGGGAGAGGGCGCCGCCTGACGGCACGGTACGGAATCAGGGGCGTATGCGGCCTTTCCCGGGTGCCTGGGCTACCGTTTGCGTGTGAGCATTCTCGAGACAACCCTGATCTTCGTCGGCATTCCGCTGCTGATCATCTTGGTCTTCGCCGGTCTGTCCCTGACCGGGCAGCGATACCCGGGCCCCGTTCCGTCCGATACCGCGTACACCCTCGGCCAGAAGTGGGAGTACGAGCCGGTGCTGTGGACCGCCACGGACGAAGTGACGCGCCCCGGGCATCACGCCCATCACGGACATGTCGTCGGTAACCCGGCGGATCTGATCGGAGGTACCGCAAGTGGCAAGTGGTGACGTGATCCACACTCCCGCCCGTTCCCAGGAGACTCTTCCGTACGGCGCGGCACTCACGACGAGCGGCCGAATTTCGAGCGCTCGCCCGCTCGGCGAGCCGTTCGCCGGACCGCCGTTCAAGGACAGCGACCTCATCCGGCTCGACGACACGCTGACCGATGCCATCCGGGCAACCCACGTGCGGTTCTCCGTGTACATCGGTGATGCCGTGAACCCGGCTGCCGAGACCGACGCGCTGCTGCCGGCGACCCCCGACGCGGAGAACTCGGTGCTGATCGCCGTGTACCCCAATCAGCGGGCCATCGAGATCCGTTCCGGACGCGAGGCTTCCGCCCGCGCGACGGATCGCGTCCTGCAACTCGGCGTCACCGCCGCGCTGGCGTCCTTCGGCCAGGGGAACCTGCTCGACGGCATCACCAGTGCCGTCCGCGTGATGGCCAACGCGATCATCGCACCGTAGGTCTCGATGCTTCTGTAGTTTCGGCGGTCTCGCGGCGCCGGCGACCCCGCCGTCTCTGCGCTCCGCCACCGTGGCCCGGTGCCGCGCTCGGTCCGACGACCGGGTGCGGCACCGGGCCACAGGCGTTTCACATGCCGTGTGAGATCACGACGCGTCGAACGAGCGTGCCTTCAGCGACCGGACGATCCCGGCGCGGCCCTCGACGATGAGCCGGCGCAGCGCCGGCGGATGCTCCCCGGCGAGGAAGTCGTCGGCCGCTGCCACCGCATCCTCGGTGACGGCCCACGACGGGTACAGACCCACCACTACCGTCTGCGCGACCTCGCTCGAGCGCCGCCCCCACACCTGCGGAACCTCGGCGAAGTACCGTGCGACATACGGTGCGAGCAAGTCGCTCTGACCCAGCGGCGCGAACCCGCCGATGACGGCTCGGGCGGTGACGTTGGGGACGGTGTCGTCGTGCACGACGGTCTCCCAGACCTGTTCCTTCACTTCCGCCTGTGGCCGGGCGGCGCGTGCCGCAGCTGCCTGGCGGGCGCCTGCCGCAGTGGCGTCGCGGCGGGCCTCCGCGTCGATGAACGGCGACTCGACCCCGTCACTGTCGATCTCGCCCGCCGCGGCGAGCGCGTGGACGATGCGCCAGCGCAGGTCCGTGTCGACGACGAGTCCGTCCAGTCCCACCGACGCCGGGTCTGCGTCGAGCAGTTCGGTCAGTACTTCGGTGTGCCACGGCGACAGTTGCGCGCTGCTCAGCGCATTGACGAACGCGAGCTGGTGATCCGATCCCGCCTCGGCCTCGCGGGCAAGCTCGAGCAGCCGGTTCGCGAAGTCGGGCCAGCCTCGCTCGTTCGCCCACGACGGCTCCGAGTAGCTTGCCAGTGCGGTGGCCGCTTGCATCAGCAGACGCTGCACGACGCCCACTTCGGTTTCGGCGGCGATGCCGCGCTGCACGAGTGCGACGAAGTCCCGAGCCTTCAGTTCCGCCTGCCGGGTCATCTCCCACGCAGCCGACCACACGAGGGTGCGCGGCAACGAGTCGGTGATGTCGCCGATGCGCTCGAGGACCGTCGAGAGCGACTCGTCGTCGAGGCGCACCGAGCAGTACGTCAGGTCGTCGTCGTTGACGAGCACGAACTTGCCGCGGGGCACTCCCACCAGTTCGGGGACGTCGGTGCGCTCGGCCGCGTCGACATCGATCTCGACGCGGTGGGTCCGGACGAGCTTGCCCGAGCCGTCGTCGTCGTACACACCGATCGCCAGACGATGGACCCGCAGTTCACCGGCGCCGGGCAGGGCGCCTTCCTGAACCACCGCGAAGCGGGTGAACGTGCCGTCGGCGGCGACCTCGAAATCGGGTCGCATGATGTTCAGCCCGGTGGTCTTGAGCCACTGCGCTCCCCACCCGGACAGGTCGCGTCCGGAGGACTTCTCGAGAGCAGCGAGCAGGTCGTCGAAAGTGGCGTTGCCGTACGCGTGCTCGCGGAAGTAGTCGCGCAGCCCCGCGAGGAACGGTTCCTGCCCCACATAGGCGACGAGTTGCTTGAGCACCGACGCGCCCTTGGCGTAGGTGATGCCGTCGAAGTTGACCTCCACGGCGGCGAGGTCGGGGATGTCCGCGGCGATCGGATGCGTGGACGGCAGCTGATCCTGCCGGTACGCCCACGACTTCTCGACGTTCGCGAAGGTCGTCCACGCGTTGGTGTACTCGGTTGCCGACGCCTGGCACAGCACCGACGCGAAAGTCGCGAAGGACTCGTTGAGCCACAGGTCGTCCCACCACCGCATGGTGACGAGGTCGCCGAACCACATGTGTGCCATCTCGTGCAGCACCGTCTCGGCGCGGCGTTCGTACGAGTACCGGGTCACCTTGGAGCGGAAGACGTAATCCTCGAGGAATGTCACCGCCCCCGCGTTCTCCATTGCGCCGGCGTTGAACTCGGGCACGAACAGCTGGTCGTACTTGCCGAACGCGTACGGCACACCGAAGTTGTCGTGGTAGAAACCGAAACCCTGCTTGGTTTCGGCGAAGAGGCGGTCGGCATCCATGTGTTCCGCGAGCGACGCGCGGCAGTAGAGGCCCAGCGGGATGGTGCCGTGCGCGTCGCTGTACTCGTCCGTCCACTGCGCGTACGGACCGGCGATCAGCGCGACGAGGTAGGTGCTCATGCGCGGTGTCGTCCGGAAGATGTGCTGCCCCGGTTGCGCGGCCGCCGTCTGCACCTCCGCACCGTTGGAGATGACCTTCCAGCTCTCGGGCGCGGTCACGGAGACGTCGAACGTCGCCTTGAGATCGGGCTGATCGAAGCACGCGAACATCCGCTTCGCGTCGGCGGTCTCGAACTGGGAGTAGAGGTACACCGCGTCGTCGGTGGGGTCGACGAATCGGTGCAGACCCTCGCCGGTGTTGGTGTAGAGGCACTCGGCGTCGACGACGAGTTCGTTCCGTGCCGCCAGGCCCGTCAGGGCGATCCCGGTGTCCTCGGTGTAGCCGGACACGTCGACCGGGGCGCCGTTGAGGGTGGCCGAGGTGACCGATTTCGCGATGAGGTCGATGAACGTCGACGCACCTTCGGTCGCGTCGAAGCGCACGGTGGTGAGAGAGCGGAACGTCGTGGTGCCGGGTGCTCCGGCTCCGTCCGTCAGATCGAGCTCGATGCTGTAGTTGTCGACGGACAACACGGCGGCGCGCTCGGCGGCCTGCTCGCGGGTGAGATTGGGTGGTGCCACAGAAGAGCTCCTTTTCACGACGGGATGTCGGCAGGCATCCATCCCATCATGATCGGGGTAGCGCCATGGTCGGGACGTCGGAACGTCGCCCGTGCGGACAGGGCGGGGAAGAATACGGCCCGACAGACTGTTGGACGGCGTATCGCGGCAACCGCCGGGTTCGGACCATCCTGAGGAGACCTTCGTGAGCGACTCGACCACCCCCACCGGCAAGGACACCGCCGATTTCTGGTTCGACCCGCTGTGCCCGTGGTGCTGGGTGACCTCACGCTGGATTCTCGAGGTCACGAAGGTGCGCGACATCGAGGCACGCTTCCACGTGATGAGCCTGGCAGTGCTCAACGAGGGCCGCGATCTCCCGGAGGAGTACGCCGAACGCATGAAGGACGCATGGGGTCCCGTGCGTGTCGCCATCGCCGCGGCACAGAAGTACGGCGACGACATCCTCTCGCCGCTCTACACCGCGATGGGCACCCGGATCCACAACGAGGGCAACGAGAACCTCGACGACGTCGTCGCCGGCGCGCTCGCGGAACTCGACCTCGATCCGTCGCTGGCCGACGCCGCGACCAGCACCGAGTACGACACGGCGCTGCGTGCGAGTCACGCCGCGGGAATGGACGCCGTGGGCCAGGACGTGGGAACGCCGACCATTCACGTCAACGGCATCGCGTTCTTCGGACCGGTGTTGTCGAAGATTCCGCGCGGTGAAGAAGCCGGCACCGTGTGGGACGGCGTCGTCGCACTCGCGTCGTACCCGCACTTCTTCGAGCTCAAGCGCAGCCGCAACGAGGACCCGACGTTCGACTGAGGTCCGAGCCTGCCCGGTGCTTCGGACGCGAGACGCGTTCGAAGCACCGGGCGCGGCGTCTTCGGGCACATCCGGGCAGGGCGTCGGTCCGCACACCGGGGACTCGTTAGACTCTGCTCATGCGCGTGTACCTGGGAGCCGACCATGCCGGTTTCGAACGTAAGAATCAGATCATCGAACACCTGACCGCGAACGGCCACGAGGCGATCGACTGCGGCGCCTTCGAGTACGACGCTCAGGACGACTACCCGGCGTTCTGCATCGAGGCCGCCCGTCGCACCGTTGCGGACGAGGGAAGCCTCGGACTGGTGCTCGGTGGCAGCGGGAACGGCGAGCAGATCGCGGCGAACAAGGTCCCGGGCGCGCGGTGCGCGCTGGCGTGGAGCGTCGAGACCGCCACCCTCGCCCGCGAACACAACAATGCTCAGCTGATCGGCATCGGCGGCCGGATGCACACGCTCGAGGAAACCCTCGCGATCGTGGATGCCTTCCTCGCGGCCGAGTGGTCGAACGAGGAACGTCACCAGCGTCGCATCGACATTCTTGCCGAGTACGAGAAGACCGGTGTGGCTCCGGCCGTGCCGGGCACATCGAACTGACCTGTGCCCGAAGGACATATCCTGCACCGGCTCGCCCGGTTGCACACCGAGTGGTATTCGGGTGCGCCGGTGCGGGTGTCCAGTCCCCAGGGACGCTTCGAGGACGGTGCCCGGGCAGTCGACGGGCGGGTCCTCGTCCACGTCGACGCGTGGGGCAAGCATCTGTTCCATCATTACGACGGTGGCCTCGCGGTGCATGTCCACCTCGGTATCTACGGAGCCTTCACCGACACGGAGTTGCCGCTGGGCGAACCGGTGGGGCAGGTCCGCATGCGGATGATCGGTGCTCGTCACGGCAGCGACCTGCGCGGTCCTGCGGCGTGCGAGGTGCTCACCGAGGGTGAGGTCGACGCGATCGAGGCGCGCCTCGGACCGGATCCGCTGCGTCCGGACGCCGACGCGGAGCGGGTGTGGACACGAATGAGCCGCTCCCGCAGCCCGATCGGCTCGCTGCTGATGGATCAATCCGTGATCGCCGGGGTCGGCAACGTCTATCGCGCGGAAGTGTTGTTCCGCCACAACATTCATCCCGGTCGGCCCGGACGCGATCTCACACGCGACGAATTCGATGCGCTGTGGAGCGATCTCGTCGAACTCATGGAAGTGGGGGCGCAGCGCGGGCGAATGCACGTCGTCCGCACCGAACACGACGACGGGATGCCCTCCTATGCGAAGGACCGTCCCCGCACGTACGTGTACCGCCGTACCGGTGAGCCCTGTCGTGTGTGCGGGACCCCGGTGCTGCACAAGGTGATGGGTGCGCGGAACCTCTTCTGGTGCCCGACGTGTCAGCCGGACTGACCAGCGGCCGGGGCGACGCGGGGATCGCGGGCCTAGCCGACGACAGCGTCGACTCCGATGCGTAGGCATTCGTCGAACACGTCCCGATCCGGCACCGCGACGGGATCGACGGTGACCCCGATCCCGCATCCCGCCCGGTACGACATGAGTGTCGCGTTGAACGCGGCGCCGTGCGTCGGGCCGAAACCGTAATACCGCTCGACTTTCGCGCCACCGATGTAGAGCGGCGCGCTCGACCCGGGGAGCGTGGCGGTCAGTACGTCGTGCGCGCCGAAGAGCGCCTCGCTGTTCGACAGTGTGGTCACCGGTTCTCCGCGCAATCCCCGGCCATCCGCGGGACGTGAGTCCGCGCCGTCGGTAAAACTGGTGCGATCCGTCTCGATCCGGCGCATCAGTTCTTCCGGGTTCGAAGCACTGTCGAGCAACTCGACCGTGACGGGGTGGCTCGTGGACACCGGAATTGCGGCGCGCAGGTTGTCGGCCTTACGCCCCTGGCGGTGCCGGTATGCAGCGCACGCGAGGAGCATCGCGGCCGCGAAGCCGCTCTCGAGCCCGCAGTTCGCCCGGTCGGTCGCGACACGAAGGTCGGCGAGGGGAACGTCGACCACATGAAGCCGGTACGGGAAGTGCCGGTGGGGGGAGTGATCGGATGCCGTGCGCCCATCCGGGGTGTCTGCGGGTTCTCCCAGAAGAGTCTTCACGACGGAAGTCGCAGTCCGGGTCAGTCCGCGTGTGGCCGAGCGTGCCCACGACCGGACGGGATCGCTTGTGTCGTCGTCGGGGGCCGCCAGGTGATGCAACCGGATCACCAGGGCAGAGCGGCCGCCCGTCAGTCCGTCGAGCAGGGTCAGCCCCCACAGAGGGTGTCGCACGGCCGGTGCCGGGGGAGCGGTGCGCGCGAAGTCGAGTACGTCGGCGAATGTGGCATGTGGGGGCAGGGACACCCGGTCGAGGTGCCACGGCGGATCGGAATCGGGGTCGCCGGCCCATCGCGGAGCTTCGAGCCCGAACGGCACGTCGACGACCCGGTGCCGGAAGGCGGGCGACTCGTGATTTCCCGGTGCCAGCATGCCGGTGACGCGATCCCAGTCCGGAACGGCGTCGAGCGCGACGACCGCCACGACCACGGAACGCGGCACGGGAACGGTGGTTCCGTCGCGGTCGGGTCGGTCGGTCACAGTGGGGACGCTCTCACACGATCCGGCCCGCGACACCGATCTTGGGTGGCGCATTGCGGATTCGAGTCGAAACGGTGATCCGACCTCACGGGCGCGCAGACCGGGACGGAAACGACAAAACGTCCGCCCCCCCGGGGGGGGGGGGGCGGGTGGCCCGGGGGGGGCGCGCCAGGTTTGCCCTGGAGGGGATGACGGGAATCGAACCCGCGTAGCCAGTTTGGAAGACTGGGGCTCTACCATTGAGCTACATCCCCGTTGCCGTTGCTTTCACCGTTTTCGCGGTGTCCGCTCCGTGCAGGATGAGACTGTACCGAACCTCGCTTTGGATTTCATAATCGGGGGGCCGTAGGATTCTGCTGCGGGTCCCCAGGGATGCTCTAGGGGTAGCCGGTGACGGGATGTGGCGCAGCTTGGTAGCGCATCCGCTTTGGGAGCGGAGGGTCGCAGGTTCGAATCCTGTCATCCCGACCAGATCGAACGGCGTCAGCGCGCTCAGTAGTGACACGAACGACCGACCAGACAGCACGACAGAAGGAGCATGTCCCGTGAAGAGCACCGTCGAGCAGCTGAGCCCGACGCGAGTCCGTATCAACGTTGAGGTGCCCTTCGAGGAACTCCAGCCTGATTTCGACCGCGCCTTCCAGTCCCTCGCAGGACAGGTGCGCATCCCGGGCTTCCGTCCGGGCAAGGCGCCCCGCAAGATCCTCGAGGCCCGTGTCGGACGCGGCGCCGTGCTCGAGCAGGTCGTCAACGACGCCATCCAGTCCCGCTACAACGAGGCTGTGACCAGCAACGAGGTCAAGGTCCTGGGCCAGCCCGAGATCGACGTGACCAAGCTCGAGGACAACGTGGAGCTCGTCTTCAACGCCGAGGTCGACGTGCGTCCCGAGATCACCCTGCCGGACTTCTCCGAGATCGCCGTCACCGTCGATCCCGTCGAGATCACCGACGAGGACATCGAGGAGCAGCTGCTGTCGCTGCGTCAGCGCTTCGGCACCCTCAAGGGGGTCGAACGTCCCGTGCAGAACGGCGACTTCGTCTCCATCGACCTGTCGGCGACCGTCGACGGTGAAGAGGTCACCGAGGCCGCCACCGAGGGTCTGTCCCACGAGGTCGGTTCCGGACAGCTCATCGACGGACTCGACGACGCGATCATCGGCACCTCCGCCGGTGAGTCGAAGGACTTCAACTCCACCCTCCTGGCGGGCGAGTTCGCCGGCAAGGAAGCGGTCGTCACCGTCAAGGTGAACTCGGTCAAGGAGCGCGAGCTCCCCGAGGCCGACGACGACTTCGCGCAGCTCGCGAGCGAGTTCGACACCATCGACGAGCTGACCGCCGACCTGCGTGAGCGCGTCGAGCGCGTCAAGAAGGTCGAGCAGGCCGGCCAGATCCGCGACAAGGTCCTCGAGGTTCTGCTCGACACCGTCGAGATCCCGCTCCCCGACGCGGTCGTCCAGGCCGAGGTCGACAGCGCGGTCCACGACGCGATCCACGAGCTCGATCACGACGAAGCCCAGCTCGACAAGCTGCTCGAGGCTCAGGGTTCGAGCCGTGAGGAGTTCGACAAGGAGGCTCGCGAGTCGGCCGAGCGTTCCGTGAAGACCCAGCTGCTGCTGGACGCGATCGCCGAGGCAGAGGGCACCACCGTCGAGCAGCAGGAGCTGACCGAGCGGATCTTCTTCCAGGCGCAGCGCTACGGAATCCCGCCCGAGCAGTTCATCCAGCAGATCAGCCAGGCCAACCAGCTCGGCGCGGTGTTCGCCGACGTGCGTCGCGGCAAGGCGCTCGGCTCGGTGGTCGATCGCGTGACCGTCACCGACACCACCGGTGCGTCGGTCGACACGAGCGAGCTGTTCGGCACCAAGAAGGACGACGCGGATGCCGAGGATTCGGCTGCCGAGAGCACCGAGGATTCGGCCTCCGAGTAGTCGGGTTTTTTACGCGTTGTGCGAAGACGGGGGGGGGGGGGGGGGGGGGGGGGGGGCGCG